>NZ_JBHUYG010000022.1:0-44927 GCF_042668795.1 Pedococcus sp. NPDC057267
TCGGGACCGCCGGCGGACCCCGGGGCGGACGAGGCGGCCACGGGTTCGGTGCCGGCGTGGCGGGACGAGGCGCGCGCGGCACCGGGGATCCCGGTACCGCGCCCGTCGTCGGCGCCGTGGTGGCGAGTCGTCATGCGCGCTGTTTCACGTGAAACGGATCAGGAGGCCGCAGGGCGCACCACGACGTGGCGTCGCGGCTCCACCCCGTCCGACTCCGAGACCAGCCCGGCCGCGAGCACCTCGTCGTGCACGACCTTGCGCTCGAACGCGCTCATCGGGTCGAGCGCCACGGACGCGTTGCTGCGCTTCACCTCGGCGATGGCCTCCTGCGCCACCGCCACGAGGGCGGATCGGCGCTCGGCGCGGTGGCCGGCGACGTCGAGCATGAGGCGGCTGCGCTCACCCGTGGCCGACTGGACGGCGAGCCGGGTGAGCTCCTGCAGGGCGTCGAGCACCTTGCCGTCCTGGCCGACGAGGCGGCGGGGCACCCGGCCGTCCTCGGAGTCGACGATGGAGACCGACGCCCGGTCGCCCTCGATGTCGACGTCGATGTCGCCGTCCAGGTCGGCGATGTCGAGCAGGGTCTCGAGGAAGTCGGCAGCGACCTCACCCTCCCGCTCCAGGTCGGCGCGCCCACGCGACCTCGCGGGGGCGACGGTGTCGTCCCCGTCCGCGGTCTCGCCGGCGTCCACGACGTCGCTCGGGGCCGCGTCCGTCTCGACACTGGCCTGCGCGGACGACTCGGCGTCGGCAGCCGGGGCGGTGGGCGCGTCGTCAGGGGAACCGGCGACGGTCGTCGTCGCCTCGGTCACGGTGTCGTGCTCGCTCATGGGGGTCGCTCTCAGTTGTCGGTGTGGGGCTTGTTCTCGGCGACGGCCGAGCTGCTCGCGCCCGTGGACGTGGTCTTGGCCGGGCTCTTGCCCTGCGCGCCGGTCGGCGACTTGGCCGCCGGCGACTTCTTCTTCTTCTTCTTGCGGCTGGGCTGCTGGCGCTGGCCGGAGACCGGCTTGGCCTCCTCGGCGGGAGCCTGGTCCAGGCCCTTGACGGTGAACTCCTCGTGCACCTTGCCGCGCCGGGCCTTGCGCTCACGCAGTGCCTGCTCCGCGGGGGAGCCCGGCGCCGGCATACGGCGGATCACGTAGAACTGCTGGCACATGGACCACACGTTGGTGGTGAGCCAGTAGAGCAGGACGCCGATGGGGAAGTTGACGCCGGAGACCGCGAAGAACAGCGGCATGACGTAGAGCAGGACCTTCTGCTGCCGCGCGAACGGGTTGTCGAGCGCGGAGGCCGGCATGTTCTTGCGCATCAGCTGGTGCTGCGTGGTGAAGGTCGACAGCGACATGAGCACGATGAGCACGACGGTCACGACCTTGACGGTGACCGTGTCCGAGCCCATGAACTTGTCGGAGAGCTGGGCACCGAAGAGCGTCGACTGCTCGGCCTGCCGGGCCAGGTCACGCGTGATCGGGCCGATGGTGTCCTTGGTGCCGGCGGCCATCCCCTGCAGGCCGTTGAGCACGCGGAAGAGGCCGAAGAAGAACGGGGACTGCAGCAGGATCGGCAGGCACGAGCTGAACGGGTTGGTCCCGGTCCGCTTGTACAGGTCCATGGTCTCCTGCGTCATGGCCTGACGGGAGTCCGGGTCGTTCTTGCCCTTGTACTTGGCCTGGATCTTCTGCATCTCGGGCTGGATGAGCTGCATCCGTCGCGAGGCGTGGATCTGCTTGACGAACAGCGGGATCATCGCCGCCCGCATCACGACCACGAGGCCGATGATCGACAGGACCCACGCGGCGCCCGAGGCGGGCGGGATCCCGATGAGCGTGAAGAGGCTGTGCCAGCCGTACAGGATCCAGGCGACGATCCACTCGAACGGGTAGACCAGGGAGCTGAAACTCATCGTGTCCTCAATCTGGTGATGGTCCCGCGAGGGGCCCACCGGTGGTCCGGTCCGCGGCTCGGGGCTGCGCGACCGGCAGGTCTGGGGTCCGCGGCCCTAGTGGGCGTGGGACGGGTTGGCCGGCCGCTTCTCCGGGACGTGGTCCACCCCGCCGGGGGTCCACGGATGGCACCTGAGCAACCGCTTGAGCGCCAGCCAGGTTCCCGTGATCGGTCCGAACCGCCGGATCGCGGTGAGGGCGTATGCCGAGCAGGACGGGTAGTAGCGGCAGGTCGGGGGCCGCATCGGGGAGATGACCTGCTGGTACACCACGATCAGCCCGATGAGCGGGGCCGCGGCCACCTTCTGCAGGGTCCTGCCGATGTCGCTCATGCCTTCACACCACCCAACCGGCCGAGCACGCGCCCCAGCAGGCGGTCCAGATCGGCGCCCAAGACAGACGAATCAGCCTGTGCCGCAACGGGATTCGCGCGCACGACCACATCAGTGCCCGCGGGGAGGTCCCGGAGCCGGGCCGCCATCAGGGCCCGCAGCCGGCGCTTGGTCCGGTTCCGGACCACGGCCGTGCCCACGGCCTTGGAGACAACAAAACCGACCCGCGGCGGGTGTCCCGCACGCGCGTCGGTCTGGTTGGCGTGGACCACGATCAGCGTGGAGCCGGCCCGGGCTCCCCTGGGCCCCCGGAGCGCTGCAGCGAAGTCCGAGCTCGCACGGAGCCGGTGCCCCGCGGGCAGCACCGGGGTCTGCCTCAGGCGGAGAGCTCGGAGCGACCCTTGCGACGACGGGCCGACAGGATGGCGCGACCCGCACGGGTGCGCATCCGCAGGCGGAAGCCGTGGGTCTTGGCCCGGCGGCGGTTGTTCGGCTGGAAAGTACGCTTGCTCACGAGATTCTCCGTTGCTGGTCAGGCCCGGCGGGCCTGATGAGTCGGGGTGGGCGCCTGGTCGGCCGCAATCGGAAACCCGCCACGACGGACCGGCGGTACCACCACCGGAAGCGGGCGTCACGGGCATGCGAAAACGGCCGACAGGCCTGCTCCACGGTACGCGAGCGCGCGGCACAGGGTCAAACCAGCACGACCGCGTGCGATCGGGCCGCCCACTACCAGCACGAAACGTCCCTTTCCGGCCCGACACGCCGAGGAGCAACCCACGAGGTCGTGGTCCGACCGCCCATTTTCCCGGATCCGGTTGCTCCGCGCACCCGCACCTTGTTACGGTCCCCCCTTGTCCCACGTTCCCCACAGGTTGTGGACAAACATGTGGACAAGGCACCATGACCCTGCGACAAGGGCAGCACCGCACAGACGTCGAAAGGGATGTGGACCTCGTGAGCCAAGCCGATCTGGACTATGCACAGATCTGGCAGAACACGATCACGACCCTCGACGCCGACGGGCTGCCCGTCCGGGAGCGCGCGTTCCTGAGCCTCGGCCGCCTGGCCGGCCTGCTCGACGGCACAGCCGTGGTCAAGGTCCCCAACGACTACACCAAGGACGTGCTCGAGCAGCGCATCCGAGAGGCCGTCACCCGGGCCCTGTCCGACCAGCTCGGCGCCCCGGTCCACCTGGCCGTGACCGTCGACCCGGCGTTGGACACCGTCACCGAGGACACGGTCGGCGTCGCCCTGGCTCCCGCCGTCCCCCCGGCGTACGACGCCACGTCGGCATACGACGCCGCCCACCAGTCGCCGCACGCCCAAGGCCCGGCGCAGCCGCTGGCCCCTCCGGCCAGCGTGCCGATCCCGGCCGCCGAGCCACAGCGCCTGCCCCGCGCAGAGGTCGTGACCACGGACGAGTCCGCGACGCGGCTCAACCCGAAGTACACGTTCGACACCTTCGTCATCGGGGCGAGCAACCGGTTCGCCCACGCGGCGGCGGTCGCGGTCGCCGAGGCGCCGGCCAAGGCGTACAACCCGCTGTTCGTCTACGGCGAGTCGGGGCTGGGCAAGACCCACCTGCTGCACGCGATCGGCCACTACGCGCGCAACCTCTACCCGCACGTGAAGGTGCGGTACGTGAACTCCGAGGAGTTCACCAACGACTTCATCAACAGCATCCGCGACGACAAGGCCGCCAACTTCCAGAAGCGGTACCGCGACGTCGACGTGCTGCTCATCGACGACATCCAGTTCCTGCAGGGGAAGGTGCAGACGCAGGAGGAGTTCTTCCACACCTTCAACACGCTGCACAACGCGAACAAGCAGGTCGTCATCACCAGCGACCTGCCGCCCAAGCTCCTCAGCGGCTTCGAGGAGCGGATGCGCAGCCGGTTCGAGTGGGGGCTGCTCACCGACGTCCAGCCGCCCGACCTCGAGACCCGCATCGCGATCCTGCGCAAGAAGGCCATCCAGGAGCGGATGAGCGCCCCCGACGAGGTCCTCGAGTTCATCGCCAGCCGGATCTCGACCAACATCCGCGAGCTCGAGGGCGCCCTGATCCGCGTCACCGCGTTCGCGAGCCTCAACCGGCAGAGCGTCGACATGGGCCTGGCCGAGATCGTGCTGCGCGACCTCATCCCCACCGAGCAGGGCAGCCAGATCACGAGCGCGACGATCATGGCCCAGACCGCGGCCTACTTCGGGCTCACCATCGAGGACCTGTGCGGCACGTCCCGCTCGCGCGTCCTGGTGACGGCCCGGCAGATCGCCATGTACCTGTGCCGCGAGCTCACCGACCTGTCCCTGCCGAAGATCGGCCAGCAGTTCGGCGGCCGCGACCACACCACGGTCATGCACGCGGACAAGAAGATCCGCCAGCTCATGGCCGAGCGCCGGGCCATCTACAACCAGGTCACCGAGCTCACCAACAGGATCAAGCAGCAGTCCCGCTGACCAGCCGGTCCTGCGCGGCCGACACGGCCGGCTCGATCTCGAAGACGGGGAAGCCGGGCGCGGCCGCGAGCAGCTGCTCGTCGCTGGAGTCCTTGTCGAGGTCCTCGAAGAACTGGCCGACCTCCCAGGCCCACCGGCGCAGGTACTCCCGCATCACCGGCAGCTTTCGCTCGTCGGGTACCTCGGTCGCGGTGAAGGCCTCGACCCGGCGACCCAGGCGCAGCTCGCCGGAGCCCACCACGCGCAGGTTGCGCACCCACTGGGTGTGCCCGCGCGGGGCCAGCAGGTAGCGCCGGCCGTCCACGACCAGCGGGTTCACGGGGGTCGTGCGCCAGGCACCGCTGGTGCGGCCGCGGACGGCCAGGATCCGCGACCCGGCGAGGGACACGCCGTGGGCGGTGAGCCAGGCGACGGTTCCGTTGGTCAGCCGCAGGGCCCGCCGGGCGCCGGCCGCGGTGGGCATGACGTAGCGCGGCCTGGTGCCGCGCCCGGGGTTCTTCTCGCTCATGGTCGTTCCTTTCGTGAGCACTGCTCTCTGATTGGTTCCATGGAACGCCTGCGTCGACGCCCTTGTCAAGAGCACCAGTCACAAACAAGAGCGTCAGTTCCGGAACTGTGCGAGGATGGGGGTATGCCGACGACCGGAGGAGTGCGCGCACGGCACCGTGCCGCGGTGGAGGCAGACATCGTCGAGATCGGGCGGCGGCACCTCGCCCGGGACGGCGCAGCCGCCCTGTCCCTGCGGGCCATCGCCCGCGAGCTCGGGGTCGTCTCCTCGGCGCTCTACCGCTACGTGGCCAACCGCGGCGACCTGCTCACCCTGCTCATCGTCGCCTCGTACACCTCGCTCGCCGAGGAGGTGGAACGGGCGCACGAGGGCGTCGACGAGGACGACCTCACCGCGAGGTGGCACGCGATCGCGGGCGCGATGCGGCGCTGGGCCCTCGCCAGGCCGCACGAGTACGCCCTGCTCTACGGGTCCCCGGTCCCGGACTACGCGGCGCCGGCGGAACGCACCACCGAGCCCGGCACTCGGGTCCTGGCCCTGGTGCTGCGCCTGCTCGACGACGCGGCGCGGTCCGGGCGGCTGGTGCCCTCCCGGGTGGGGCAGCCCTCCCCGGACGGTGCACGCGCCAGTGCGCAGCGGATGCTGGCCGACCCGTTCTTCGAGGGCAGCAGCATCGACGCCGACGCGCTCCTGGCCGGCATGGCCGCGTGGTCGATGGTCATGGGGACGCTCAGCGCCGAGGTGTTCGGGCAGCTCGGGCCACAGACCGTCGCCGACCCGCAGGCCTGGTTCGACCACATGGTGGGCGTCGCGGGACGACTCGTCCTGGCCGACGACTGAACCCCGACCCCGGACCCCACAGCCGTCGTCCACGGGCTGTCCACCGTTCTCCACAAGGTTGTCCACACCTGTGTCCACTCGTTCACCGAACGGCAACCTCCGCCCCGACGCCGCCGGAACGGTGCTCAGCGACCCCTGGACGTCACGACCCCGCAGCACGAAACCGGTCACAACCGGACGAACCCCCCGTGGTCCACACCTGTGGACAACTCTGTGGGTATGTGGGTCGGCCCCACGACCATCGTCCGAACGGACAGCCTTTCCCCCGGACCCTGTGGACAACCGGTGGACAACCCGTGCACGGCACGCGCTGCACTGGGGACCGGCGGGCCCGGAGGTGTGGAGGCCCTGTGGGCGGCGATCGGTCGTCCACACCGGGGGCCAGCTCGTCCGCGGTCCGGTCCACGCGGCGTACACATGCCTGGCGGCCGCTGACCTGCGACGACGCGGGTCGTCCACAGTTCCCACACCCCCTACAACGATGATGAGATCCCTCAACTCAGCAATCCCGCCCCGAGTACCAACCCTGCCCCGACCCCTCGATGGACCGCCAGGCGAATCACAGGAACCGGGTGCGCACCGATTCCGCCGATCCGGGTTGGCCGCACCGCGACCGCCCACTAGGGTCGGTGCGAATTCCATCGGTGGCACCCTGTCCGTCGATGGGCACATCCGAGGCAGTGGGTCCGTGCGGTGGCCGGGCGTGAAGGGCGGTACAACGGTGAAGTTCCGGGTCGAACGTGAGGTCCTCGCCGACGCCGTGACCTGGGTGGCCCGTGGCCTGCCGGCCCGACCGCCCGTTCCGGTGCTGGCGGGCGTCCTGATCGAGGCGAACGACGAGGGGTCGTTGACCCTGTCCGCGTTCGACTACGAGGTCTCGGCCAAGGTCACCGTCCCCGCCGACGTGAGCGAGGCCGGCACCGTCCTCGTCCTCGGCCGCCTCCTCGCCGACATCTCCCGCAACCTGCCGGCCAAGCCGGTCGACGTCACCACGGACGGCAGCAAGGTGTCTGTGACCTGCGGGTCCAGCCGGTTCAGCCTGATGCAGATGCCGGCCGACGACTACCCGACGCTCCCGACCGCCCCCGAGCCCAGTGGCACCATCGCCGGCGACGTCTTCACCAAGGCCGTCGCCCAGGTCTCGGTGGCGGCCGACCGCGGCGACACCCTCCCGATCCTCACCGGCGTGCGGGTCGAGATCGACGGCTCCAAGGTGACCCTGCTCGCCACCGACCGCTACCGGCTGGCCATGCGCGAGCTCACCTGGAACCCCAACAGCACCGACGCGACCCACCTCGCGCTCGTCCCGGCCCGCACCCTCTCCGAGACGGCCAAGGCCCTCGGTGCGTCGGGCTCGATCGAGATCGCGCTCGGCTCGTCGGCCGGTGGCGACGGCCTCGTCGGGTTCGAGGCAGGCCAGCGCCGCACCACGACCCGCCTGCTCGACGGCGAGTACCCGAAGGTCACCTCGATCTTCCCCACCAGCGTCGACAGCGAGGCCGTGGTCTCGACCGGCGAGCTCGTCGAGGCGGTCAAGCGTGTCGCCCTCGTCGCCGAGCGGAACACCCCGGTGCGGCTGCGGTTCACCGACGGCCAGGTCGCGATCGAGGCCGGCACCGGCGACGACGCCCAGGCCTCCGAGGCGGTCGAGGCGACGCTCACCGGCCCCGAGCTCGAGATCGCCTTCAACCCCCAGTTCCTCCTCGACGGCCTCGGCGCCGTGGGGACGCCGTTCACGCGGCTGTCGTTCACCCAGCCTTCGCGCCCAGCCGTCCTCTCGGGCCAGGAGGAGCAGGACGGCGAGGCCGACACCTCCTACCGGTACGTGCTCATGCCGGTCCGCTTCGCCAGCTGACCCCGCCCGCCCCCCGGGCGTCGGGACCCCCGCCTCCCGGGCGGGTCGCCGCCGGACCCGCCTCACTTCGCGGGGCGAGCACCCCCGGGCGTAGCCTGAGCCACGCCCCACCGGGCCTGCGGGTGTGCCGGGTGGCCGGCACCGCGGCGTACCCGCGTCCCCCTGGACAGCACGGAAAGGCTCCTCACATGCAGCTCGGTCTGATCGGTCTCGGCAAGATGGGCGGCAACATGCGCGAGCGGCTGCGCCGCGCAGGGCACGAGGTGGTCGGGTTCGACTTCAACCCCGACATCTCCGACGTGAAGTCGCTCGCCGCGCTGGTCAAGTCCCTCGACGCCCCGCGCGTGGTGTGGGTGATGGTCCCCGCTGGTGACCCGACCCGCCAGACCGTCGCCAAGCTCGGCGACCTGCTCGAGAAGGGCGACCTGGTCATCGACGGCGGCAACAGCCGCTTCACCGACGACTTCGAGAACGAGAAGCTGCTCAAGGCCAAGGGCATCGGCTACCTCGACTGCGGCGTCTCCGGCGGCATCTGGGGCCTGGAGAACGGCTACGGCCTCATGGTCGGCGGCTCCGCGGCCAACGTGAAGAAGGCCATGCCCATCTTCGACGCGCTGCGGCCCGAGGGCCCGCGCGAGGAGGGCTTCGTCCACGCGGGCAAGGTGGGCGCCGGCCACTACACGAAGATGGTCCACAACGGGATCGAGTACGGGCTCATGGCCGCGTACGCCGAGGGCTACGAGCTGCTCGAGGCCAAGGACATCGTCACCGACGTCCCGGGCGCCTTCAAGGCGTGGACCCGCGGCACCGTCGTCCGGTCCTGGCTGCTCGACCTGCTCGTCGACGCCCTGGAGAAGAACCCGCACCTCGAGGACGTCTCCGGCTACACCGTCGACTCGGGCGAGGGTCGGTGGACGGTCGAGGAGGCCATCGCCAACTCGGTGCCGATGCCGGTGATCTCCGCCTCGCTGTTCTCCCGGTTCGCCTCGCGCCAGCAGGAGTCCCCGACCATGCAGGCGGTCGCGGCGCTGCGCGGCGGGTTCGGCGGCCACCAGGTCATGACCGTCGCCGAGGGCGAGAAGCTGCGCGCCGAGGGTGCCCCCAAGCACGAGAAGGAGGCCCAGGCCAAGGCAGCTCCGAAGGAGAAGCCGACCAAGAGCGCCGCGAAGGCCGCCGCCAAGGGACGCAAGGCCGCCAACGCCGGGCCGTCCTCGGGCACCGGCTCGACGAAGTAGCCCGCGCACCCGCGCGCCACCGTCGCACCTGCCCGTGCACGTCCGTCACCTCTCCGTCGCCGACTTCCGCAGCTACGGCGCCGCCGAGCTGCCGCTCGAGCCCGGGGTCACGACGCTCGTCGGGCTCAACGGCCAGGGCAAGACCAACCTGGTCGAGGCGATCGGGTACCTCGCGACCCTGTCCAGCCACCGGGTCGCGACCGACCAGCCCCTGGTTCGGTTCGGTGCCCAGCAGGCCGTGGTCCGTGGGGCGATCGTGCGCGAGGGCCGTGAGACCCTGCTCGAGCTCGAGCTCAACCCTGGACGGGCGAACCGCGCCCGGCTGGGCCGGTCGCCGGTCTCCCGGCCGCGCGAGGTGCTCGGCACCCTGCGGACGGTGCTCTTCGCGCCGGAGGACCTCGCGCTCGTCAAGGGCGACCCGTCCGAGCGCCGCCGGTTCCTCGACGACCTGCTCGTCGCGCGGCAGCCGCGGTGGGCGGGGGTGCGCAGCGACTACGACAAGATCCTCAGGCAGCGGGGGGCCCTGCTGCGCTCGGCCCAGCCGGTGCTGCGCCGCGGTGGTCGCCGCCGGCCGCCGCGACCCGGCGAGGAGTCGGGGGCCGACGCCCGCGCGTCGGCCCTGCACACCCTCGACGTGTGGAACGACCACCTCGCGACCGTCGGCTCCCAGCTGCTCTACGCCCGCCTGCGGCTCGTCCGCGACCTCGGCCCCTACCTGGGCAAGGCCTACGACGAGGTGAGTGCCGGCCAGTCCGACGCCCGCATCGCCTACAGGAGCTCGCTGCGCGAGGAGACGGCAACGCGCATCGCCGCCGGCGAGGTCCCCGAGGTGGACGAGCTGCGCCGCGAGCTGCTGGCCACGCTCGAGGAGGTGCGCGACCGCGAGGTCGAGCGTGGCGTCTCCCTCGTCGGCCCGCACCGCGACGACCTCGTCCTCACCCTCGGCGAGCTGCCGGCCAAGGGGTATGCCAGCCACGGCGAGTCCTGGTCCTTCGCGCTCGGCCTCAAGCTCGCGGCATACCAGCTGCTGCGCCACGACCTCGGCGAGGACCCGGTGCTCATCCTCGACGACGTCTTCGCCGAGCTCGACTCCGGCCGGCGCGAGCGGCTCGCCGCGATGGTGGCCGACTGCGAGCAGGTGCTCATCACCGCGGCCGTCGAGGCGGACGTGCCGGCGGGCCTGGCCGGCCGGTCGTATGCCGTGACGCTCGGCGAGGTGGTGCAGCGTGCCTGAGCAGCCGGAACCCGGCGCCGGGCTGGACCCCGAGGCGGAGGACGCTGCCGCCGCGGCCCTGCAACGCGCTCGCGCGGCGGCCCGGGAGAAGGGGCTGCGGCCCGGACTGAAGCCGATGCGCCGCCGCCGCCCGGGTGTGGACGGCAGCCGCGCCAACCGCGACGGCCGTGACCCGCTGCTGCTCGGTGACCAGATGGACCGCCTGCTCGTCGACCGCGGCTGGCAGGTCGACGTCGCGGTGGGGTCGGTCATGGGGCGGTGGCCGCAGATCGTCGGGGACGAGGTGGCCCAGCACTGCACGCCCGTGACGTTCGAGGGGGGCGTGCTCACCGTGCGCGCCGACTCGACCGCCTGGACGGTGCAGCTCACCCTGCTCGAGTCGAGCATCATGCAGCGGATCGAGGCCGAGAGCGGCAAGGGGACGGTCAGCGCGCTCAAGATCGTCGGGCCGAGCGCCCCGTCCTGGTCCCGGGGTCCGCGCCGGTCCCAGGGACCGGGTCCCCGCGACACCTACGGCTGAGCGGTGAGCGACCTCAGCTCGTCCAGGGCGCGGTCGAGGTGATCCTGCAGTGAGCGGTCGTCCCCCGAGGCGATCCACCGCGCGAACGCGACCCGGAAGACACTGACCCCGGCCTGGGCGGCGAGGGCGGCCCGGTCGGTCGGGACACCGCGAGCCACGAGGGCGTCGGCCAGGGCGTCCGCGAGGGACCCGAGCTTGAGCAGCTCGCGCTCGCGCAGGGAGGGCTCCGCCTCGATGACGGCCTGCCGGCGGGTGGCGAACTCCTTCATGGCGGGGGTGAACCAGGACCCCGCACCGCGCAGGGCGGCGGCCACGAGGTCCAGCGCTCCCGCCGACCCCGGTACGTCCTTCGTCGGGCTCGTGGCCATCGGGTCGACGAACCTCGCGACGAACTGCTCCTGGCCGTCGAAGAGCACCTCACGCTTGTCGGCGAAGTGGCGGTAGAAGGTCCGTTCGGTGAGCTCGGCCCGGGCGGCGATCTGCGCGACCGTCGTCTGCTCGTACCCGTGCTCGGAGAACAGGTCGAGGGCGGCGTCACGCAGCCGTGCCCGCGCTCCCGGCTCCCATCGACCCATGACGGCCATCCTAGGTGATGTCACAGTCTGTCATCGCGGTGGTAGTGTGATGTCACACCCTGACATCAACATCGCTGGTCGCCGGGCTCCGGCGACCACGGAAAGGCAGGAACCATGCGCGTGTTCGTCACCGGAGCATCCGGCTGGATCGGGTCGGCCGTCGTGCCCGAGCTGCTCGCCGCGGGGCACGAGGTGAGCGGTCTCGCCCGGTCCGACACCTCTGCAGCGGCCCTCGAGGACCGCGGCGTGGCCGTCATCCGCGGGGACCTCGACGACCTGGACTCGCTGCGTCGCGGCGCCCGGAAGGCCGAGGCAGTGGTCCACCTGGCCAACAAGCACGACTGGGGCAACCCGGCGGAGTCCGTCCGGGCCGAGCGTGCTGCCGTCGAGACCCTCACCTCCGAGCTCGAGGGGAGCGGGCGGCGACTGCTCCTCGCCTCCGGCGTGGCGTTCCGGGTCGACGGGCGGGCCCCCACCGAGGACGAGCCGAACCCGGCCCGCGGCCCGCAGGCGCCTCGTGGCGGCACCGAGTCCCTGGCGATGGAGTTCGTCGACCGGGGCGTGCACTCCGTGGCCCTGCGGTTCGCCCCCACGGTCCACGGTCCGGGCGACCACGGCTTCATCGCCGCCATCGTCGAGGTCGCGCGCCGCACGGGTGTCGCGGCCTACCCGGGGGACGGGGACAACCGCTGGTCCGCGGTGCACCGTCTCGACGCCGCCGGGCTCGTCGCCCTGGCCCTCGACGCCTCTCCCGCAGGTTCGGCGGTGCACGCGGTTGCCGAGGAGGGCGTGACCACCCGGGACATCGCCGAGGCCGTCGGCGCGCGGCTCGGTCTGCCGACACGGTCCGTGGCCCCCGACGACGTCGCGGACCACTTCGGCTGGATCGGCGGCTTCTTCGCCATGGACCTGTCCGCCGGCAGCGACCCGACCCGGGCGCGGCTCGGGTGGACGCCCACCCATCCCACGCTGCTGGAGGACATCGCCGCCGGGGCCTACGACGGGGCCTACGACGGGGCCTGATCTCCCGGCCGGCGCCAAAGCTCTGGCGCCGCGACGATCAGGGGTGGAGGCGTCCGTCGCGCGGGGCGAAGACCGGGAGGGCGTCGGCGTCGGAGTACCGACCGCGCAGGTACTCGTCCACCCAGGCCCGGCGGTCGTCGTACCCCGACTCGGCCACCACCCGCGCGCAGACCGCGTCGAGGTCGACCTCGGTGTGCCGCAGCGACACCTGGCCGCCGCGCAGGAGCGCCCACGCGCCGCCCGGGCGCCCGTACGGCATACCGATGCTCCCCGGGTTGACCACCCAGCGACGGTCCACGAGGCGCGCGAAGGGCATGTGGGTGTGGCCGCACAGCACGGTCCGCACGTCGTCGGGCAGCCCGGAGAACGCCTCGGCCCAGCGCTCGAGCCGGGTGTCGACGAGCACGACCTCGTCGTCGTCGCGGGGCGAGCCGTGGCACGCGAGCACCGGCCCGAACCCGTCGACGTCGACGGTCACGGGGTGCGGCAGCCCGGCCAGCAGGTCGACCTGGTCGGGCCGCAGCTGGGACCCGGCCCACTGCGACTCCGGGTGCTCGCTCGTGCCGCCGCGGGCCACGTCCACCAGCTCGCGGTCGGCGTTGCCGCGCACGAGCACGGCCCGCTCCCCCAGGGCGCTGAGCGCGTCGAGGGTCTCGACCGGCATCGGCCCGGCGGCGTGGTCGCCGCAGACGACGACGAGGTCGGCGCCCGCGACGTCCGGCTCTGCGAGCACCGCCTCGAGGACGGGCAGCACCCCGTGGACGTCGGACAGGACCGCGACGGACTCGACCATGCAGCGACGGTATGCCGTGGCCGGCCCGTGCGGCCGGGTGTTCGCCGCCGGTGGAGGGGCGTCGCAGCCGGCTCCTGTCCTCCGGTCGCCGCTGTCGGTGGACGGGAGCACGATGGTCACATGCCCGAGATGTCCGAGTCGCACCGCTGCACGATCGTCCCGCCCTACCTGCTCGAGGCGTTGTCGCAGCAGGGGTCCGGCGAGGCGGCGCAGTGCGCCTCCCGGACGCTCGACCGCGACGGGGAGTGGCGCTCGCGACGGGGGTCCGATCGTGCGGGACGCGGCGGTCCCTCCGGTGGTGGGACTGCCGGCGGGGTGACCGCCCGGGCGGCCGCGGGCAGCGCGGCCGCCCCCGACGACGGGACCTCCCCGCGGCGCGTGGTCAGCGACGCCGCCGGCACCCAGACCCTCCCGGGCCGCCGGCTGCGCGGGGAGGGTGACCCCACGACGGGGGACGCCGCGGCCGACGAGGCCTACGACGGGCTCGGCGCGACGTGGCAGCTCTACCGCGAGCAGTACGGCCGCGACTCCCTCGACGACAAGGGGCTGCCGCTCCTCGCGTCGGTGCACTACGGCACCGACTACGACAACGCGTTCTGGGACGGGACGCAGATGGTCTTCGGTGACGGCGACGGACGCGTGTTCACCCGGTTCACCGTCGCGGTCGACGTCATCGGGCACGAGCTGACGCACGGGGTCACCGAGCTCACGGCCGGCCTGGCCTACCAGGGCCAGTCCGGGGCGCTCAACGAGAGCATCTCGGACGTGTTCGGGTCCCTGGTGCGCCAGCGCGCCGCCGGCGAGACGGCGGACCGCGCCGACTGGCTCATCGGCAAGGGCCTGTTCACCCCGGCGGTCAACGGCGTGGCCCTGCGGTCGATGAAGGCGCCGGGCACGGCCTACGACGACCCGCAGCTCGGCAAGGACCCGCAGCCCGCCGCCATGTCGGGCTACGTGCAGACCACCGACGACAACGGCGGCGTGCACATCAACTCCGGCATCCCCAACCACGCCTTCTACCTCGCCGCAACGGCGATCGGCGGCAATGCCTGGGAAGGTGCCGGTCAGGTCTGGTACGACGTGCTGACCGGCGGCACCATCGCCGCGGACTGCGACTTCGCCACCTTCGCCGGGCTCACCGTGGCAGCCGCCGAGGCGAGGTATGCCGCTGGCTCACCGCAGGCGCTGGCCGTGCGCGACGCCTGGGTCCGGGTGGGTGTGCTGTCCGGGGCGGCTGCGTCCGTGGGCGCCGGTTCCGCCTCCGCCGGTTCCGCGTCCACCGGGGCGGCGTCGGGTGGTGCGGGCCCGGCCGGCCAGGGCACGGCCCCGGGTGGGGGCGACCGCACGGCCCCACCCGGCGCGGCGGTCCGGGTCCGCCGCACGGGCGGCCTCGCCGGTCAGCACCGCCGGCGCACCGTCGCCCTCGGCGAGCTGCCCGAGGCGGACGCGAGCGCGTGGCGCGGGCTGCTGGCGGACGACGGGCTCCGGGCGCTGGCCGGCCGCGGGGGGCGGCTCGTCCCCGACGCCTTCACGTACCACGTGGCCTGCCCACCGGACTCCGACGAGGTGGACCTGCCCGAGCTCGACCTGCCGGAGGACGTCCGCGACCTGCTCAGCCGGACCCTCGAGGGCTGAGGTCGTTCGGGTCAGACGACACCGTGGGTGCGCGTCGTCCACAGGGTCGAGGCCACCCGGTCCACGAAGGCGCTGACCTTGGCCTGGGACGTCCCCTGTGAGGAGAACGTCACCACCTGGTCGCCGACGACGAGCGCGATCGCGACGCCGTACAGGCGGCGCGTCCCGCCCAGGTGGTAGGTCAGCCGCACCGCAGGGCCGGCCTGCGTCATGACGTGGGTGAGCTGGTCCACGGGACCGGCCAGTCCGGTGGACACCCCGGCGCGCAGCGTGGCGTCCGGGGGCAGGGCGCGCCCGGGTGTGTGCGTGACCACGAGTGCGACCGGGTCACCCGGTTCAGACACGATCGAGGTGAAGATGCGCCCGATCCGGGCCTGGAGCATCTGCGTGTAGTCCTCGAGCGAGAGCCCCAGCAGGGCGGCCACCTTGCGCCGCTCCTCCAGGCTGCCCTGGGAGTTGGCCACCGTCCCGGCATCGAGCTCGGAGAAGGTGCGCGGCACGCCGAAGGCGATCCCGAGGTCGGGGTCCTCGACCGGCAGCTCACCGGCCGTCAGCGGGGCCCCCTTCCAGACGGGTGCGGGGTCCTGCCCGGTGTCGGGGCTGGGCACCGGCGCCGACTGGCCCGGCGTCACGGTCGCGGTGGGGGTGATGGGGTCCGGGTCGGGCGGCAGGGCGGTGATCGTCCCGGGCGAGCCGCTCAGGCCGCCGCCGCACCCCGCGAGCGAGACCGCGAGGAGCGAGGCGCACACGCCGGCGCGCACGCCACCGCGCAGGCCGGGACCCCGCGTGCTCCCCTGCCCCCGACTCGACCCCGCTCCCGGACGTGCTCTCCCCACGCGCGGCACGCTAGCCGGGGACGGCGCCGGAAAGGTGTCGTTCTGCCCCGGACCACCCGTTCGGTGGAGGTGTCGCAGCTCGGCCTGGAAATCGCGCGTGTGGCCCGCTGGGGGCCCGGGTGGCGACCCCCGACCCGTCAGGCGTGGTTTTTTTCGCCCTGACGTGCGTTCACGGGCCTCCTGAGGCACCTTCCAGCCCTCGCGACAGGTAGACTGGCAGGTGATTCCGCGACCAGCTGGGCTCCAGCCTGGTCGCGTTCCATGAGCAGGGTACGACGACGTGGCGGGGTCCGCCCGTGCGTCGTGCCGCAAGCACAGAGGAGCACCGTGCCCGCGCCCGACCAGAACGACCGACCCGTCCAGGACGAGAACCTCACGGCCGCGGAGGCCGAGGCCGCCCGCGAGCTAGCCGAGGCGCAGCTCGCCGGGGCCGAGCCGGGCTCGGACTACGACGCGAGCGCCATCCAGGTGCTCGAGGGTCTCGAGGCGGTGCGCAAGCGTCCCGGCATGTACATCGGGTCCACCGGTGAGCGGGGACTGCACCACCTCGTCTGGGAGATCGTCGACAACGCCGTGGACGAGGCGCTCGCCGGGTACGCCGACACCATCGACGTGACGCTCCTCGCCGACGGCGGGGTGCGCGTCAAGGACAACGGCCGTGGCATCCCGACCGGCCGCAACGAGGCCTACGGCATGTCGACGGTCGAGCTCGTGCTCACCCAGCTGCACGCCGGCGGCAAGTTCGGCGGCGGCGGGTACAAGGTGTCCGGTGGCCTGCACGGCGTCGGCTCCTCGGTCGTCAACGCCCTGTCGACCAAGCTCGACGCCGAGGTGCGCCAGCTCGGGCACGTCTTCCGGGTCTCCTTCGACCACGGCGAGGCGGTCGCCCCGCTGGAGCAGATGGAGGCGTCCGACGAGACCGGCACGACCATCACCTTCTGGGCCGACGGCGACATCTTCGAGACGACCACGTACGACTTCGAGACGATCCGGGCCCGGTTCCAGCAGATGGCCTTCCTCAACAAGGGCCTGACCATCAACCTCGTCGACGAGCGCGACCCGGCCACGGGCGACGAGGCGGCCACCGACGACGTCGTCGACGAGGCGGAGAAGAAGCCGCGCCAGGTCTCCTACCGGTACGACAACGGCCTGGTCGACTACGTCACCCACCTCGTGGGCTCGAAGAAGGCCGAGCCGGTCAACGCCGAGATCATCTCGATCGAGTCCGAGGACACCGAGCGCCAGCTCAGCCTCGAGCTCGCGATGCAGTGGACGACCGCCTACTCCGAGTCGGTCCACACGTACGCCAACACGATCAACACCCACGAGGGTGGCACCCACGAGGAGGGCTTCCGCGCGGCGATGACCAAGCTCATCAACGACTTCGCGCGCAAGCAGAACCTGCTCAAGGACAAGGACGACAACCTCACCGGCGACGACATCCGCGAGGGCCTGACGGCCGTCGTGTCGGTCAAGCTCGGCGAGCCGCAGTTCGAGGGCCAGACCAAGACCAAGCTCGGCAACTCGGAGGTCAAGGGCTTCGTCCAGCGCGCCATGACCGACGAGTTCGGGCACTGGCTCGAGGCACACCCCAACGAGGGCAAGGACATCGTCCGCAAGTCGATCCAGGCCGCGGCCGCGCGCATGGCCGCCCGCAAGGCTCGCGAGGCGACCCGGCGCAAGGGCCTGCTCGAGTCCGGCGGCCTGCCGGGCAAGCTCAAGGACTGCCAGAGCAAGGACCCCTCGATCTCCGAGGTGTTCATCGTCGAGGGCGACTCGGCCGGCGGCTCGGCCGTCCAGGGCCGCAACCCGCACACCCAGGCGATCCTCCCGATCCGTGGCAAGATCCTCAACGTCGAGAAGGCGCGCATCGACAAGGTGCTCGCCAACAACGAGGTCCAGGCGCTCATCTCGGGCTTCGGCACCGGCATCGGCGAGGACTTCGACCTGTCCAAGGCCAGGTACCACAAGATCATCCTCATGGCCGACGCCGACGTCGACGGCATGCACATCCGCACGCTGCTGCTGACGCTGCTCTTCCGGTTCATGCGACCGCTCATCGAGGCCGGCTACGTCTACCTCGCCCAGCCGCCGCTGTACCGGCTCAAGTGGAGCAACCACGAGCACGAGTTCGCGTTCAGCGACCGTGAGCGCGACGCGATGATCCTCGAGGGCCAGTCGCGCGGGTGGCGCCTGCCGAAGGACAACGGGGTGCAGCGCTACAAGGGTCTCGGCGAGATGAACTACCACGAGCTGTGGGAGACCACGATGGACCCCGACCACCGGGTCCTGCTCCAGGTGACGCTCGACGACGCGGCCGCGGCCGACGAGATCTTCGCGATCCTCATGGGCGAGGACGTCGAGTCCCGCCGCGGCTTCATCCAGCGCAACGCCCGCGACGTCCGCTTCCTCGACATCTAGGGCCGGTATGCCGCCGGGCCGGCGGGTTTCACGTGGAACCAGCCGCCCGGCATACCGAATGAACTTTGGCGAATGGCATTGAAGGACAAGGGAATCCATGACTGAGCAGCCGCCCACCATCACCCCGGGCGATCGGACGGAGCCGATCGACCTCAACACCGAGATGCAGCGCAGCTACATCGAGTACGCAATGAGCGTCATCGTGAGCCGCGCGCTCCCGGACGTGCGGGACGGGCTCAAGCCGGTGCACCGGCGCGTGCTGTACGCCATGTACGACGGCGGGTACCGGCCCGACCGCGGGTACAACAAGTGCAGCCGTGTCGTCGGCGACGTCATGGGCCAGTACCACCCGCACGGCGACAGCGCGATCTACGACGCCCTCGTCCGGCTCGTGCAGGACTGGTCGCTGCGGTACCCGCTCGTCGACGGCCAGGGCAACTTCGGCAGCCGCGGCAACGACGGCGCCGCCGCCCCGCGGTACACCGAGTGCCGGATGGCGCAGATCGCCATGGAGATGGTCCGCGACATCCACGAGGAGACCGTCGACTTCCAGCCGAACTACGACGGCAAGACGCAGGAGCCGACCGTCCTGCCGAGCCGTTTCCCTAACCTGCTCGTCAACGGCTCGGCTGGCATCGCCGTCGGCATGGCCACCCAGATCCCGCCGCACAACCTGCGGGAGGTCGCGGCCGGTGCGCAGGTCTACCTCGACAACCCGGACATGCCGCGCGAGGAGCTGCTCGAGCGGCTGCTGACGATCATCCAGGGCCCGGACTTCCCGACCGGGGCGCTCATCATGGGTCGCCGCGGCATCGAGGACGCGTACCGGACCGGCCGCGGCTCGATCATCATGCGCTCGGTCGTCGAGGTCGAGGAGATCCAGGGCCGGCAGTGCCTCGTCGTCACCGAGCTGCCCTACCAGGTCAACCCGGACACGCTCGCGCAGAAGATCGCCGAGCTCATCAAGGACGGCAAGCTCGCCGGCATCGCCGACCTGCGCGACGAGACCTCGGGACGCACCGGCCAGCGCCTGGTCATCGTGCTCAAGCGCGACGCCGTCGCCAAGGTCGTCCTCAACAACCTGTACAAGCACACCCAGCTGCAGACCAACTTCGGCGCCAACATGCTCGCGCTCGTCGACGGCGTGCCGCGCACCCTGCCGCTCGACGCGTTCATCCGGCACTGGGTCGACCACCAGATCGAGGTCATCCAGCGGCGCACGACCTTCCGCCTGCGCAAGGCCGAGGCCGAGATCCACATCTTGCGCGGCCTGCTCAAGGCGCTCGACGCGCTCGACGAGGTCATCGCGCTCATCCGCCGCTCCCCCACCGTGGAGGAGGCGCGCGACGGCCTCATCGAGCTGCTGGAGATCGACGAGGTCCAGGCGCGCGCGATCCTCGACATGCAGCTGCGCCGCCTCGCCGCCCTGGAGCGGCAGAAGATCATCGACCAGCACGACGAGCTCGAGGCGATGATCCTGGACTACCAGGACATCCTCGCCACGCCGGCCCGCCAGCGCTCGATCGTCTCCGAGGAGCTCGGCCAGATCGTCGACAAGTACGGCGACGACCGCCGCACCACGATCGACCTCTTCGACGGCGACATGTCCATGGAGGACCTCATCCCCGAGGAGGACGTGGTCGTCACCATCACCCGGGGTGGCTACGCCAAGCGCACCCGCGTCGACGCGTACCGCTCACAGGGCCGCGGCGGCCGCGGTGTCCGCGGTGCGGCGCTGCGCGGTGACGACATGGTCGAGCACTTCTTCACGACGTCCTCGCACCACTGGCTGCTCTTCTTCACCAACCTCGGCCGGGTCTACCGGGTCAAGGCGTACGAGCTGCCCGACGCCGGCCGCGACGCCAAGGGCCAGCACGTCGCCAACCTCCTGGCACTGCAGCCCGACGAGCAGATCGCGCAGGTGCTCGACCTTCGCGACTACGCCCAGGCCCCCTACCTCGTGCTCGCCACGAAGAACGGCCTCGTCAAGAAGACCCGGCTCGCCGACTACGACTCCCCACGCTCCGGCGGGCTCATCGCGGTGAACCTGCGCGACGGCGACGAGCTCATCGGGGTCGACCTGCTCAGCGCCGAGGACGACCTGCTCCTGGTGTCGCGGAAGGCGCAGTCGGTGCGGTTCCACGCGACCGACGAGCAGCTGCGTCCCATGGGCCGGGCGACCAGCGGCGTCACGGGCATGCGCTTCCGCGGCGACGACTCCCTGCTGTCGATGAGCGTGGTCCGCGCCGGTGAGGACCCGGACGTCTTCGTGGTCTTCGAGAACGGCATGGCCAAGCGCTCGCCGTCCTCGGAGTGGAACGTCAAGGGCCGCGGCG
The DNA here is from genome assembly GCF_042668795.1 of Pedococcus sp. NPDC057267. NCBI lineage: Bacteria > Bacillati > Actinomycetota > Actinomycetes > Micrococcales > Intrasporangiaceae > Pedococcus > Pedococcus sp. NPDC057267. Next base: position 20,547 of record NZ_JBHUYG010000022.1, read on the forward strand.
GCCTCGGTGTCGCCGTCGCCAAGATCACCGAGCGCAACGGCGACCTCGTGGGTGCGCTCACCGTGTCCGAGTCCGACGACGTCATGGTGGTCTTCGCCAAGGGCAACGTCGTGCGTATGCCGGTCGCGCCGGTCGCGCGCCGGGGGCGCAACACCCAGGGCGTCATCTTCGCCCGCCCGGGCAAGGGTGACTCCGTCGTGGCCGTCACCGACGCGCCCGAGACGGCACCGGAGGACGTGGTGACCGACGCCGAGGCGGCAGCCGAGGGCGGGACCGCGGCCCCGGCCGGCACCGACGCTGTCCAGCCCGTGAGTGGCGAAGGCGACTCGCAGGCCACCGATGCCGTACCGTCGGAAACGAACGATCAGGTCGCGCCCGAGGCTCCCGCCGCGGACGGGTCCGACGACGAGGGCACCGGAGGTAACGCGTGAGCACGGCAGGCCAGACGAGCAGGTCGGCCCTGGGTCAGGGTGGTTCGACGACCGGCCAGGCCGCGACCGGCACCACCGGCCCCGGCGCGACGACCGGGCGCCCCGGTGCGCGGGCGGGCGCCCCGGTGTCCCGACCCGGGGAGGGCGCGGCGAGCGTCCGCCAGCGGCGCGTCAAGCTCACCGTCAGCCGGGTCGACCCGTGGTCGGCGATGAAGATGTCGTTCCTCATCTCCGTGGCCCTCGGCATCGCCGGCGTCGTCATGGTGGCCGTGCTGTGGATGATCCTGTCCGGCATGGGCGTCTTCTCGGAGATCAACCGCCTGGTCGGGACGATCTTCTCCGACAGCCAGAACCCGTTCGACATCATGAACTTCCTCGGCTTCGGCCGGGTGCTGTCGCTGTCGATCGTCATCGGGGTCATCGACGTGATCCTGCTGACCGCGCTGTCGACGCTCGGGGCCTTCCTCTACAACGTCTGCTCCTCGCTGGTCGGCGGCATCCAGCTGACCCTCACCGACGACTGAGCCACTCCCTCACGCCACGCTTGGCGCACCACGGCGGTTGCTCGGCACACCGCGGGTTGTCATCCCGCGGGAAGCCCAGCAACCGCCGTCCTGCGTGCGGGATGCCCGGCTCCGCGCGGGGGTCGGGCCCGTTTTGGAGTGCGGCGCGGGCGTGGGGTAACCTCATGCCTCGCGCCACCTCCCGTGGCGCAGCGGAGATTGGGCTCACGGGCCTATAGCTCAGACGGTTAGAGCGCTTCCCTGATAAGGAAGAGGCCACAGGTTCAAGTCCTGTTAGGCCCACCAATCCCGATCCCCGCGGTTCCGGTGAGGAAGGCGGAGGCCGTGAAGAAGCTCCTGCTCCTGGTCGCGACCGCCCTCGGCGCCGCGGCGATCCAGAAGAAGCTCAAGGACCAGCAGGCCGAGAAGGACCTCTGGGCCGAGGCGACCGACTCCCCGCGCTAGGCGGACCCGCGGCCGACAGGCCGCCGGACCCGTCTCGGGGGCCATGGCGCAATTGGTAGCGCACCTGCTTTGCAAGCAGGGGGTTAGGGGTTCGAGTCCCCTTGGCTCCACCACGACGACGAAGCCCCTCCCGGAAACTCGGGAGGGGCTTCGTCGTGTGGCGTCAGGCGGGTTCGTCGACGCGCGGACGGTCCGAGCCGCGGCGCTCGAGCCTCCCGACCAGGACGACGAACACGGCAGCCGCGAGCATCGACACCGTGCCGTCCCCGACCCCCAGGCCACCCGCCTTCGTCGGCGGCTTGCCCAGCCAGTCGGCCACGGACGCACCCAGGGGCCGGGTGAGCACGTACGCGATCCAGAAGCTGGACACCGGGCCCAGCACGCGCAGTCGCCACGCGAGCAACGGCACGAGCATCAGCCCGGCGAACAGCAGCACCGAGTCCAGGTACCCCAGGTGCAGGGTGAAGGCGGTGAGGTCCCCGGCGGCCGTGCCGAGCGCGAAGGTGGCCAGCACGGTGGCCCAGTAGAACGCCTCGCGTCGGCGGGTCGTGATGCTGTGGATGGAGACGCTGCCCTCGACCCGGCGCCAGAGAGCCAGGCAGAGCACCACGGCAGCCAGGTAGCCCACCGTCGTCACGGCATAGGGGACCCCGAGGACGACGTGCACCGCATCGGCGGCCATCGTGCCGAAGACAGCGACCATGGCGACGGCCGTCCAGTAGCTCACCGCGTGGTACGTCCGCCGGGTCAGCTGCACGGCGAGGGCGGCGACGAAGACCACGAACCCCACGGCGACGGCGAGGACGGGGTTGTGACCGGCGAGGAAGTCCGAGATGGCCTCACCCATCCCCGTCGTCAGGAGCTTGACGACCCAGAAGACGGCGGCGACGTGGGGCACCTTGGGCGCCAGACGGGTACGGGCAGGGCCGGTTACGGCGGTGGGTCGGGACACGGCCCACCATCCGACCAGCGCACGCTGGACGCCTGCTGGGAACGGCCTGTGGGTCCGGTCAGGGGGCGACGCGTGCCTCCACGACCGAGACCGGCGTCACCGCAGGTGCAGGAGCCGGTCCAGCAGCGGCGGGACGATGAGGACGACCAGCAGCACGCCGTTGACGATGAGCCCGACCCGGGCGAGTCGCTGGCCGGCGTCACGCCGCAGCGCGTGCCACGCGAAGGCAACGCCGGCGACGAGCGGCGCCGCCCACAACAGGGCGACGGCGCTCCAGCCGAACCAGTTCTCGATGTACGGCACCTCGCCGCCCGGGGTGTCGATCCCGAAGAGGCGGGCGGCGGGGGCGCTGAGGGCGATGAAGGCCGCCGTCCAGGGGACGAACAGGGCGAGCATCCACAGGGAGGTCAGCGCCTGGATGCGCGGACGGTGGATCGCGGCGGGGCTGTGCGTGCGACCGGGGTGGTGGGTGGTCATGGTCTCCACCTCCTTGCCCCTCGAGCGTGCCCCGGGTGCCGACCCGCAGGCAGGGGCGAAGGTCCCACCGGCGCCAAGGTGCGGGCCGCTCACCACGGGGTTCGGGCCTCCGGCCCATGGGTGCGGGCGTCCGGCCCGGCTGGCGCCCGCGGACCTCAGGGCGTGAGCAGGACGCGGGGCACGCGGCAGTTCAGGCCGACGTTGTTGAGCCGGTCGAGCAGCGGGCGCCCGTCGACGACGGGCAGCGTGAGGACGGCCCGCTTCCCCGCAGCGAGGTCACGGGCGTACGCCTCCCGCGCGGCGACGAGCCGCTCCCAGTCCTGCAGCCACTGCTGGGCGGGTGCGTCGGCCGACAGCCGCGCCTCGCCGAGAGTGCGCACGCGGGCGACGAGTGTCGTCACGGCGTCGTCCTGCGCGTTCACGGCACCCACCCGCTGGCGCACCGTGGCGGCGGGCCCGACCGCCGCCGCGGCGGCGGCCTCCCTCATCTGGGCACAGGCCGCGCTCGCGACCGCGACGACGTCCGAGCTCCCGATGACGGCAGGGTCGTCGGCGGTGGCGTAGCTCCACAACCGGCTCAGCACGACCCACACCGCCACGAGGGCCACGACCACGGCCACCCGCGCCACCCAGAGCCTCCACCGAGGTGTCGCCATGGACCCATGGTCCCGCCGGGCCGGTCAGCCGCAACCCGTCAACGGCACGAGCACGCGTCCGTCCGCCGCGAGCGCGGTGGCAGGGGCTGGGGTCAGCCGTCGACCTCGACGATGCTGGCCCCCGGCGCGTTCTTCTGCACCGACTCGATGCCGTTCTGCGCAGCCGCCTTGGACTCGTAGGCCTCGCCGACGGCGATCACCTGTCCGTTGCCCGCCTTGAGGCGGAAGCGCCACTTCCCCGACTTGTCCTGGTACAGCTCGAACTTGCCTGCCATGGCACACCTCGTCGTGTCGAGACCACCCTGCGGAACGCCCGCAGCCTAGGCCCGCTCGCGGTTGCTGGCCAGCCCTGCGGGGCAGGTCAGGCGCGGCTGGGTGCCGGCGGCTCGGCTTCCCGGGAGAGCCCGGGAGGTGCCGGGCGGGGCCGGCGTGGCTCGCGCACGCCCGCGGAACCGTCGTCGCCGCGGCCGGCCGCGGCATACCTCCCGACCAGGGCACGGCCGCGCAGCCGGCGGTGCCGGTACACGGTGACCACCCCGTGCCACGCCGGCTCGGGAATGGCCCGGCGCGCTGCCTGGACCGCCTCGGACGGGCTGGCCGCAGTGATGTGCGCCCGGAAGTCCCGGACCGCCCGGCCGTCGCCCACGTGCACGTCGTACGTCGCCATGCGCACCAGCCTGCGCCCCGGAGCGCCCTGCTCACAAGGGCCTTGCCGGAACTGCTGCGCTAGCCTCGCTGGCATGTCGCAGCCCGGACCCGAGGACGCACGACGCCGGGTCCCCCGCACCGACGCGGTGCTCGCCGAGCCGGCCCTGCTGCAGGCGGTTGCCCGTCTCGGCCGGGAGCGCGTCAAGGACGCGGTCCGCTCGGCGCAGCAGCTGGCACGGGACGGGGCGATCGACCCGTCCGAGGTGGCCGCGGTGGCGACGGCGTCGCTGCCCACCCGACCCACCTCGCTCACCCCGGTCGTCAACGCCACGGGCGTCGTCGTCCACACCAACATCGGCCGGGCGCCGCTGTCGTCGGCTGCCGTGGAGGCGATGACGGCCGCGGCGGGGTACGTCGACGTCGAGCTCGACCTCGCCACCGCCCGCCGGTCCCGGCGCGGCCGCGGCACCCTCGAGGCGCTGGTGGCTGCGGTCCCGGGCGCGGAGGCGGCCCTGGTCGTCAACAACGGCGCGGCCGCGCTCGTCCTGGCCACCACCGCGCTGGCGGGTGAGGGCCGCGAGGTCCTGGTGAGCCGCGGCGAGATGGTCGAGATCGGCGACGGTTTCCGGCTGCCCGACCTCATCGAGAGCACCGGGGCCCGGCTGCGCGAGGTGGGGACCACGAACCGCACGACCCTGCAGGACTACGCGAGCGCGATGGGCGCTGCCACGGGATGCGTCCTCAAGGTGCACCCGAGCAACTTCCGGGTCGAGGGCTTCACCTCCTCGGTCCCCGTCCGCGAGCTGGCGACACTGGGGGTCCCCGTCGTCCACGACATCGGCAGCGGGCTGCTCACGCCGCACCCGCTGCTGCCCGACGAGCCGGACGCCGCCACGGCCCTGGGCGAGGGCGCGTCCGTCGTCACCTGCTCCGGTGACAAGCTGCTCGGCGGCCCGCAGGCCGGCGTCGTGCTCGGCCGCGCCGACGTCGTCGAACGGCTGCGCCGGCACCCCCTCGCCCGCGCGGTCCGCTGCGACAAGACCACCCTCGCCGCGCTCGAGGCCACCCTGCGCGGGCCGCAGCCCCCGGTGTGGGAGTTCCTCGGGGCCGACCCCGACGACCTGCACCGGCGGTGCGCTGCCCTCGCCGCCGGCCTGCCGGACCGGCTCGAGGCGTCGGTCGTCCCCAGCGAGGGCGTCGTCGGCGGCGGCGGTGCCCCGGGACGGGTCCTCCCCGGCTGGGCGGTGTCGCTGCCCGAGTGGGCGGCGGCCGACCTGCGCGCGCAGGACACGCCGGTGCTGGCCCGCGTGGAACGCGGGCGCTGCCTCGTCGACCTGCGGTGCGTGCCGGAGCGGGACGACCCGGCCGTCGCTGCTGCCCTGGCCCGGCTCCGGCACTGAGGGACCTCCCTCAGGCGGTGATGGTCCCGCCCTCGAAGGTGCACGTCAGCCGGCCGTCACTGGTGGGCACGGTGTCCGTGAGCGGGTACCCGTAGCTCCCCAGCCCTCCACCAGCGGCCTTCCAGGCGTCCAGCACCGTGCCGTAGGCGCGGCGTGCCGGACCGCCGGAGAGCGCCCAGAGCTCACCCTTGGTGAAGACCTGGCGTGCTCCCCGGGCCAGCACGGTGCGCGGGGCCGTCGGGAACCCCAGCACCCCGTTCTCCCGCCCGGCGGCCTGCCACGCCGTCCACATGTCACCGAGGACGACCTGGGCAACCGTCGGCCGGCTGGCGGTGATGGCTCCGCCCTGGAAGGTCTGGATCCAGTAGTACCCGTCCGGTCCGTAGACGAGCCCGGACGTCGGGTAGCCCATGACGCCGGCCTCGCGGCCGTTGTCCCGCCAGAGGGTCCAGCGGTTGTACGTCAGGGTCTGCCGGACGTTCGCCTTGCTCGCCGTGATCGCGCCGTTCTGGAAGATCTGGATGTAACCCCCGTCGCGCAGCCCCGTGGTGATGTCGGAGATCGGGTACCCGAGCACCGTGCGCTGGGCGCCCCAGGTGGCCCACGTCCAGCCGTTCATGGCTCGTGCTCCGGTGCCGGTCGCCCAGACGATCCAGCCGCCCTGGTACGCGACGTACCGCCCGCGCCCGTCCCCGATCGCCTTCTCCGGACCGGTGGACGCCTTGAGGAACGACTTCTGCTCCCCCATCGCCTTGTACTTCGCGGCGATGCCGCCCCACTGCGGCAGCAGCGGCGAGCTCTGCTCGGAGGTGCGGTCGTCGCTGAGCGACGTGGTCGTGCAGGCGGCCCACGTGTACGGCGCGACGCAGCTCACCACGCGGCAGTGCACGCCGCCGGAGCACTTCACCTGCGTGTTGCACTGGCCGTACCGGAAGGCGTTGCAGCACACGCGGCGCTGGTCGCAGGTGGCGGTCGAGCCGCTGCCGCACGAGCAGGACCAGCACGCGCTGTCGCAGATGCCGTCGCTGCACCCGGTGCTGCACCGTGAGCAGGACGCGTTGCAGTCGACGATGTACCGGTAGCCGCCACCGCACCAGGAGGAGTCGGCCGCCTTCCACCACCCCGCGGCGAAGCTCCCGGGCGGGCACGTGTTGACGCCGTTGTTCACCGTGGCGCAGAAGACGGTCCACCCGCTCGAGGCGGTGTTGCCGGGCCCGCAGATGGTGGCGTATGCCGCGACCGGCCGCAGCGCGTACTCCTTGGGCTTGGTGGCCAGGGCGGTCGCCGCGACGGTCGCCCCGAGCAGGACGTTGCGGCGGGAGACGGGACGCAGCCGCTGGGCGAGGCGGGTCACGACACCGGCCATGCCGCCCGGGCCGGGCCCGGTGGTGAGGTCGTCGAGGGTGCTCACGGGCGGCCTCCCTGCCGGAGAAGGGTCTCGCGGTCGGTGATGTGCAGGGTCGTGACGAACATCGCGGCACGCTGGACGTTCGCCATCCGTCGCGCGTGGCTGCCGATCACGGTGAAGAGGCAGAAGCCGCGACCGCCGGAGCTGAAGAAGTGCTGGGAGGCGCTCATCCCGGGCAGCGGTCGCTGCATCCGGTTCGGCGCGAACTGCGACGGGGCCAGCCGGGGCAGTCCCTGCTTCTCGAACAGGCCCTGGTCGGCGACCTCCGTGCCGTAGTCGACGAGCGCGACGAAGACGTCATCCGGCCCGAGCAGGTCGACGACGCCGGTCCCGAAGTCCTCGCGCACGGGAGGCAGCGGTCGCGTGCACGCGTGCAGCACCGGGCGGGTGACGTCCTGCTGGGCGTCCGGTGCGAGGCGCGACCCGGGGGCCGGCGGCTCGGCGCCCGGCCGGCGGGTCACCTCGACGTGCCACCCCCGAGGAGTATCGGCGCGCAGGCCGTAGCGGTCAGCCATCCCTCACCCACTCCCGATCGAGGAGGCCAGCAGCACCGCCGCCGCACCGCCCAGAGCCACTGTAGCCACGATGCGTGCCGGTTTCGCCCATCGTTCGACCCTTTCGAAGACCCGGTGCAGCGCCGCCCGGTCGTGCACGCCGGCCATGAGCAGCGACGGCGCCGCCCGCACCAGCCCGAAGACGCCGCCGACGAGCAGCCCCACGCGCACGTCGCCGGAGAGGGCCGCCAGGAGCACCACGGCATACGTCGTCGCGCTCGTGATGATCGTGACCAGGCCGAAGCCGAGCTGGGCGCCGAAACCCAGGCCCATCACCCAGCCGCGGTACTCGTCCAGCCACGCGATGTCGACCTGGCGCCGCCACGACGGCACCGCCGCGGCACCGCGCAGGTCGAGGACGAGGCCCACGAGCAGCAGGGCGGCGACGAGGCCGAGCGCCCACGCGGAGGACCGGGCGGCTCCGGGCACCAGGGCGCCGAGCAGCGAGGCGAGGCCGCCGAGCGCCAGGCCGCCGGCCAGGGAGCCGACGAGGTATGCCGTGGTGGTGAGCCACCAGCGGGAGTTGCGGGCCCGCTCACCGAGCGGGCTGATGCTCGAGAGCATCGACTCGCCTCAAGGGGACCAGGTGGCCCGGACTGCGGCGACCACCGCCATGGGGACCCCGAGGACGAGGGAGAGGGCCGTCGCGTCCATGTCCGGTCAGGAGTCGCGACCGGCGCGGTGGTGCCCGTGCGCGTGGTCGTGGTGGTCCTCGCCCGCGTGGTCGTGGTCACCGTGCACGTGGTGCTCGTGCTCGTGGCCCGCGTGGTCGTGGTCGTGGTGCTGCGACGACCCGTCGGCGGGCACCGGTTCGGGGTCCGGCGGCACGTACAGGCTGGGGTGGCCGGGCGTGATCCCGGACGCCTGCAGCTCGGCGTCGATCCGCGTCGGGCTGTCGCGGCCGCCGTCGTCGACCGGCGCGACGGCGGCGACCGCACCCGCGCCGACTGCGCCGGGACCCGTGCGGCCGGCCGCCACCCGCGCCTCGTCGGCGTCGGCGACGCCCTGCGCCATGAGGTCGCGGACCTGCGCCCAGGTCGTCGCCGACCCCTCGCCGGTGACGGTGCCGCCCTCGACGTAGACGAAGTACGGCGACCCGGGGATGTCGTAGTCGACCCAGGCCCGGCTCGACTGCACGACGTCGAGCCGCCCGGCGAGGGACTTCAGCGCGCTCGGCGACTCCTCCTCCGGTCCCTTGGCCACGACCACGAGGCGGCCGTTCCCGGGCACGTCCACCTCGTGCTGAAACTCCTCCCAGAACGTCTGGCACACGCTGCAGCCGCTGGTGAGGAACGCGAGCAGGGTGCGACTGCCCGGCGCCGTGACGTCGTGCCGGCGCTCGGTGCGGTCCAGCGCCGTGCCGACGACGTCGTGCCCCCGCGCGGAGTCGTGCCGGGTGGCGGGGACGACCCCGCTCTCGAGCTCGACCGGGACCGGACCCGGAGCGCCGCCGCTGGTCGCGCGCGTGACCCCGGTGCCGGCCTCCTTCTCGAGCTCGAGCCCGGCCCCGAGCTCGTGCAGCGCCCGGAGGATGAGCGCGTGGCTGCGCAGGAGGCCCAGCACGAGCAGGCCGAGCAGGACGATGGCGACGCCTTCGGCGACGACGGCGGCGAGCATGGGGGTCAGCCCTTCGTGGTGCTGCGGACGGCGGCGGGGGTGGTCGCGGGGAGCACGGCCATCACCTGCCAGGCGAGGAAGGCGACGACGACCGCGAGACCGGCCGTCGCGAGGGTGGCCCCGTCGACCGCACGCCACACCCGGTCCGGGGGCGCCACGGCGACGAGCAGGGCGACGAGGCCGGCGGCGCCGGTGAGGGTCGCGTGGGTGCGCGTCGCCGGGGTGTCCGGCTTGCCGAAGCAGCCGCACGAGCCCAGCACGCCCCCGCGGGCCAGCACCCGCAGCACGAACGACGTGAAGAGGAGGTATGCCGCGGCCACCAGCCCGGCGGCATACCGGCCGGGCGCGAGCACGGCCCAGAGGCCGACGAGCACCTCGCCGACGGCGAAGGTGCGCACCACCTGCCGGTGCACGGGCAGCCCGGCGGTGCGCAGCGCCCGGACCAGCGGCAGCGGGTCGCGCACCTTGGGGACCCCGGCCACGACGAGCAACCCCGCCGCGGCGAGGAACGGACCGGCGACGACGTCCCACATGCCGCCCCACGCTACGTCACAGCGGGGGCCGCGGGACGATTCCGGGACGGGCGTCCCGTGATGTCGTCCTGCGACCCCCGCTGCGGGTGGTCGAGGTGGCCCTGGGGCCGGGAGGTCAGGCCGAGGTGCCGTTGTCCTTCGCCTCGTCGGCGGCGTCCTTGGCGCTCTCGGCCGCACCCTGCGCCGCGCCCTTGGCCCGGTTGGCGGTCTCGGACGCCTCGTCCTTGGCGCTGGACGCGGCGTCGGACGCCTTGTCCTTGGCCTCGGAGGCCTTGTCCTTCACCGTCGTCGCGGCGGAGGCGGCCTTGTCCTTGGCGGCGTCGGCGAGGTTGGAGACCTTCTCGGAGGTCGAGCTGCCGACCGAGGAGCTGCGACCGGAGGTGGGTGCGGTGTACGGGTCGTCGAGCGGGGTCGCCCACGGGTCCTCGCGCGGAGCCGACTTGCGGAACGCGGCGAAGGCTGCGGCCGCGGCGGCGATGACGCCGAGGGCGATCAGCACCTTGCCCTTGCGCCGGCGGGGCTTGGCGACGGCGTCGCCCTTGAGCACGGAGTACGCGGCGGAGGAGCGGTCTGCGGCGTCGCCGGCGGCGTCGCGCGCCGACTCCTTGGCCGCGGAGGAGGCGGCGGCCACGGCCGCGATCGCCTCGGCCACCTTGGGCAGCAGCGAGTCGACGATCGTGTCGCGGGCGCTGTCGACCTTGGGGGCCAGGCCCTCGACCGCCTCCTGCAGCTTGGGCGCGGTGACCTCGATCCCGTGCTCCACCTTGGGCTTGGCCCAGTCGCGGGCCGCCTCCACGTGCGGGCCCGCCCAGTCCTTCGCGGACGCCGCGGCGTCGCGCGCCGCCTCGGCCGCGGGGACGACGCGCTCCTTGAGGGCGCCGGCGTAGTCCGCTGCGTCGTGGGCCGTCTGCTGGACGGCCTCGGTGGCCTTCTCAGTCCTGGTCTTGGTGCCGAACACCGTGCCTCCTGTGGGCTGTCGCGGACATCGTCTTCATGTCCATCCTGCCGTGTTTCGGCTGGTCGGCAAGCCCGCCCCGGGTGCGGGGCCGGGTCGTGGACGCCCCCGCCCGGGCGTCGGCGGGCTCGGTCGACCACGGGTGGCACGGGCGTGACAGGATGACCGCCATGGACGTCACCCTCAAGACCAACCACGGCGACATCAAGGTCACCCTGTTCCCCGACCACGCGCCGAAGACGGTGCGCAACTTCGTCGGCCTGGCCAAGGGCGAGCAGGAGTACCGCGACGACGCCGGCCGCTCCAACCCGACCCCGTTCTACGACGGCCTGGTCTTCCACCGCATCATCCCCGGCTTCATGATCCAGGGCGGCTGCCCGCTCGGCCAGGGCTTCGGCGGCCCGGGGTACACCTTCGACGACGAGATCAGCCCCGACAAGGACTTCACGAAGCCCTACATGCTCGCCATGGCCAACGCCGGCAAGCGCATGGGCAAGGGCACGAACGGGTCGCAGTTCTTCATCACCGTCGGGCCGACCACCTGGCTGCAGGGCAAGCACACCATCTTCGGCGAGGTCGCCGACGGCCCGAGCCGTGAGGTCGTCGACAAGATCGCGAACGTGCGCACCGGTGCGAACGACAAGCCGGTCGAGGACGTTGTCATCGAACAGGTCGTCGTCAACGACTGAGCAGGCCCGACCGGTCCCGGTGTCCCCGACCCAGAGCCGGCCGGCGCACCCCGACCCGGAAGGTCCCGCATGACCGAGCCACCGACCCCCGGCGCCTCCTCGCAGCAGGAGGCGCCGCCGGTCTGTCCGCGCCACCCCGACCGCGTGTCGTACGTGCGCTGCCAGCGCTGCCAGCGCCCGGTGTGCCCGGAGTGCCAGCGTCCTGCGGCCGTCGGGGTGCAGTGCGTCGACTGCGTCCGCGAGCAAGCCCGGACGGTCCGCTCCGCCCGGACCGTCCTCGGTGGGCGCCCCAACGCCGCCCCGGTCGTGTCGTACGCGATCGTCGGGCTCTGCGTGCTCGTCTACGTGCTCCAGCTGGCGATCCCCGGCCTGACCCGCGACATCGCGTTCGTGCCGGCGCTCGGGCGCACGGAGCCCTGGCGCTTCCTCACCTCGGCCTTCGCCCACAGCCCGAGCCAGATCACGCACATCCTGTTCAACATGCTCGCCCTGTGGGTGGTGGGCGCGCAGTACCTCGAGCGGCTGCTCGGTGGGGTCCGGTATGCCGCGGTGTACCTCGTGTCCGCGATCGGCGGCGGCGTCTGCTACCTGCTGCTGAGCACCCCGCCGCAGGTCGTCGGGGGGCAGCTCGTCGGCGGGACCAACTGGTTCACCGCCGCGGTCGGCGCGTCCGGGGCGGTCTTCGGCCTCTTCGGGGCGCTCGTGGTGGTCAACCGCAAGCTGGGTCTGTCCAACGGCGGGATCTGGGCCACCATCGGCATCAACGCCGTGATCGGGTTCGTGGTCCCGGGCATCGCCTGGCAGGCCCACCTCGGCGGCCTGCTCACCGGGGCCGCCTGTGCCGCCGTGCTCGTGGGGTTCAACGGACGCGAGAGCCGTCGCTACCAGTGGCCGGCGCTGGTCGGCGTGCTGGCGCTGCTGGTCGTGCTGGCCGTGGCGAAGTACGCCCTCACCTCCGACCCCACCCAGGTCTTCCTCGGCGGCTGACCCCGTCCCCGGCGCGGCGCGGCGCGCGGCATACCCGCTGGTCTGTGCACACACCTCCGTGCCTGTGCGCGCTGAGCGGATCCGCGCGCAGTGGTGCGGAGGTCTGTGCGCAGACGAGCGTGTGGACAGACCAGCGTGTGGAGCCGAAGGGCGCAGACGTCGCGGGGGCGCGGCGGCCGGCGCCTGTCGTCGGGTGGGTGGTGCGGCGGCATGTGCCCGGGTTGGGGACCTTCGTCCTCGGCCTCGAGGTGGAGCCGTGGCTCCTACCGGCGACGTATTACACGCCTGTCATTCTGTCCCCAGCTGTGAACAACCCTGTGGACAACTGCGCCCCTGTGGACAACCGGTGGACGGCGCGTCAGCGCCAGCGGGTCGTCATCCCGAAGCCGACGAGCATGAGGCCGAAGCCGACACCGAGGTTCCACCGGCCGAGCGACTCGACCGGGAAGCGCTGCGAGGTGATGTAGAAGACGACGATCCACAGCAGACCGACGACCATGAGGGTGAGCATCACGGGGACGAACCACGCCGGGTTGCCGACCTTCGGCTTCGCGGGCTTGCTGGGCGGGGTGTAGGCGCGCTTCTCGCGGCCCTTGGACTCCGGCACGGGTTCACTCCTTGCGAGTTCGAGCGGCGTACGGGCCGCCGTGACGTGTGGCATAGCGTAGTGCCATGCCGGACCAGAAGCTGACGTGGCTGACCCGCCGCCCCACGCCCTGGTCCGCGCTCGTCCCGGTGGTGGCGCTGGGTGCCGGCATCCTCTTCGCGACCAGCGCCGCGACCGCCAAGGGCACCGACCTCAGGTCGTCCACCTCGGACCTGCCCGGGCTCATCCGCGAGCACACCCGCAGCAACGCCCTGGCCGCCGAGAAGGTCGGGTCGCTGCGCGCTCAGGTCGACCAGCTCTCGGCCAAGCAGGCCCCCGGTGACCTGCGGATCACCCAGCTCACCAACCAGGCGGACAAGCTGCAGCTGGCCGCGGGCACCGAGGCGGTGACCGGGCCGACCGTCCGGGTGACCCTCACCGACGCCAAGAACGTGCCCGACCCGCTGCCCGACGGCTTCACCGTCGACGACTACGTCGTGCACCAGCAGGACGTGCAGGCCGTCGTCAACGCGCTGTGGCAGGGCGGCGCCGAGGCGATGATGCTCATGGACCAGCGGGTCATCTCCACCAGCGCCGTCCGGTGCGTGGGCAACACCCTGATCCTGCAGGGCCGGGTCTACTCCCCGCCCTACGTCATCACCGCGATGGGGGACCCGATGGCCTTGCGGGCCGCGCTCAACACCAGCCCGTCGGTGCAGATCTACCGCCAGTACGTCGACGCCGTGGGCCTCGGATACGACGTGCAGACCAGGCCGCAGCAGACGTTCCCCGCGTATGCCGGCTCGATCAACCTGCAGTTCGCCAGGACCGGCTCGTGAAGGCCCTGCGCTGGTCGCTCGGCATCGTCGGCGACCTGCTCGTGACGGCCGGCGCCGTGCTGCTGCTCTTCGTGGCCTGGCAGCTGTGGTGGACCGACGTCACCGCCAACCGGGTGCAGGGCGACACGGTGCACGCCCTGACCCGCGACTTCGGCACCGGCCGTTCGACCCCGGCCAGCGAGACGCCGAAGGCCGTCCCGTTCGGCAAGGCCTTCGCGATCCTGCGCATCCCGCGGCTCGGGGCCGACTACGCCCGCCCGGTGCTCGAGGGCACCAGCCTCGACATCCTGCAGCAGGGCGTCGGGCACTACACCGGCACCGCGGGCCCCGGAGCCGTCGGCAACTTCGCCGTGGCCGGTCACCGCACGACCTACGGTCGGCCCTTCCACGACATCGACCGGCTCCGCCCGGGCGACAAGATCATCGTCGAGACCGCGCAGGCCTACAGCGTCTACGTCGTCCGGCGGCACGAGATCGTCGACCCCACCGCGGTCCGGGTCATCGCCCCCGTGCCGGACGAGCCGGGTGTGAAGCCGACGGGCCGCTGGATGACCATGACCGCCTGCCACCCCAAGTACAGCGCGGCGCAGCGCTACGTCGTCTTCGCCGAGCTGGACCAGACCTACCCGCGCGCGAAGGGCCTGCCCGTGGGCACCCTCGCCGTCCCGAAGGGGGACTGACCCGTGCTGTATGCCGCGATCTGGCGCGCCCTGCCCGGACCCCTCGTCGTGCGGGTGCTGCTCGCACTCGTGCTGCTCGCAGCGGTCGTCGCGTTCTGCTTCCTCTGGCTCTTCCCCCGCATCGCCCCGTTCATGCCGTTCAACGACAACACCGTGGACGGTCCGTCGGCGGCGGTGGTCCACGTCACGGTCCCGGTGGGGAGCGCGGCATGACCCGCGTCCTGGTCGTCGACAACTACGACTCGTTCGTCTTCACCATCGTCGGGTACCTCCAGCAGCTCGGCGCGCACTGCGAGGTGGTGCGCAACGACGCCATCAGCCCGGCCGCCGCGGCGGAGTTCGACGGCGTCCTCGTCTCCCCCGGCCCCGGGACCCCCGAGGAGGCCGGGGTTTCCATGGCGATGATCGAGGCCTGTGGGGAGCGCGCCCAGCCGATGCTCGGCGTCTGCCTCGGCCACCAGGCACTCGGCGTCGTGCTCGGCGCCACGGTCGGCCGCGCGCCGGAGCTGCTGCACGGCAAGACCTCGCGGGTCCTGCACGACGGGACCGGCGTGCTCGCGGGGCTGCCGTCGCCGTTCACCGCGACGCGGTACCACTCGCTCACGATCGACCCGGCCACGGTGCCGGACCAGCTGCTGCCGAACGGCCACACCGAGTCCGGGATCATCATGGCCGCCCGGCACCGGGACCTGCCGCTGCACGGCGTGCAGTTCCACCCCGAGAGCGTCCTCACCGAGGGTGGTCACCGCATCCTGGCGAACTGGCTGGCCCTGTGCGGCCTGCCCGACGCCGTGGAGCGGTCGGCCGGGCTGAGCCCGCTCGTGCGCGACGCCGAGGGTGTCGCGCGCGTGGTCGCCGCCGGCGACTGACGTCGGGGCGCGCGCGACGCGGACCCATGACGGCGGCGCGGGCCGACCGGGCCTCAGGAGCGGCTATCGCTGGCTCCGACCGGCGCTGCGGCGCCGGTCCGCCGGCCTCAGGAGGCGGGCGGCGTGGTCGGCAGCGTCGGCAGGGTGGGGGCGGTGGTCGTCGTCGTGGGTGGTGTGGTCGGGGTCGTCGTGGTGGTCGTCGTCGGGGTCGGCGTGGGGGCCTGCGCCACC
This sequence comes from Pedococcus sp. NPDC057267, assembly GCF_042668795.1. Lineage (NCBI taxonomy): Bacteria > Bacillati > Actinomycetota > Actinomycetes > Micrococcales > Intrasporangiaceae > Pedococcus > Pedococcus sp. NPDC057267. Next base: position 36,027 of record NZ_JBHUYG010000022.1, read on the forward strand.
GTGATGGTGATCGTCGTCCCGTCGTCGACCTTGGTGTCGCCCTTGATGCTCTGCGCGATGACGGTGTTCTCGGGCTCCGTGCTCTCCTTGAACACCGTCTTGATGTTGAGCCCCTTCTGGGTCAGGGCGTCCGAGGCGTCGTTGCGGGTGCGGCCGACGACGTCCGGGACCGTCACCTTGCCCGACGACAGGGTCAGCACGACCTCGCTGCCCGCGGAGACCGTGGTCCCGGCGGACGGGGTGGTCTCGACGACCTTGCCCTTGTCCACGCCGGAGTCGTCGACGGTCTTCACCTGGGAGGCCACCTTGAGGTCGAGGTTGGCCAAGGCGGTGCGCGCCTCGTCCTCGCCGTAGCCCTTGAGGTCCGGGAGCTGCACGGTGTCCGGGCCCTTGGAGACACTGAGCTGCACCTGGCTGCCCTTGGGTGCCTTCTCGCCGTCGCCGGGGTTCTGGTCGACCACCGTGCCGACGTCCTTGGGGCTGGCGACGTCCATGCGCTCGGGCACCAGGCCGGCCGCGCGGATCCTGGCCTCGGCGGTCTCCACCGGAAGGTTCACGACGCCGGGCACGGTGACCGTGGCCGTGGTGTCCGGGGCGCGGTTGAGCAGCGACTTCCCGGCGAGCACGAGCAGGGCGAGCGCGCCGACCACGGCGAGCAGCAGCAGGACGTAGGCGAAGCCGCGCCGCTTGCGGGGCTCGTCGTCGGGGTCGTGCCCGATCGCCGGGAGGGTCGCGGTGTTGCCGTGCACGGCGTCCGGCGCCCCGGCATACCCCATCTCGGTGGGGATCACCGTCGTCGCTGCCGCCGCCGACAGCGGGGTCATCGCCATGGTGGCCGCGGCGCCGGCCACCGCGGCGGTGCCGCGCGCGCCGTCGCTGATCGGGCGGCCCAGCCGCGCGGCCTGGAGGTCGGCGCGGAAGGCGGTGGCGTCCTGGTAGCGGGCCTCGCGGTCCTTGGCCAGGGCGTGCAGGACGACGGCGTCGAGCGCCGGTGGGACGTCGGGGTTGAGCGCGGACGGGCGCAGCGGGGCCTGCTCGACGTGCTGGTAGGCGATCGCGACCGGCGAGTCGGCCTGGAACGGCGGCCGGCCGGTGAGCAGCTCGAAGAGCAGGCAGCCGGTGGAGTACAGGTCCGAGCGGGCGTCGACCTGCTTGCCCTGCGCCTGCTCGGGCGAGAGGTACTGGGCAGTCCCGATGACGGCCTGGGTCTGGGTCATGGTCGCGTTGGCGTCGGCCATCGCGCGGGCGATGCCGAAGTCCATGACCTTGACCTCGCCGTGCCGGCCGACCATGACGTTGGCGGGCTTGATGTCGCGGTGGACGATGCCCATCCGGTGGCTGTAGGCCAGGGCGTCGAGGATCCCCTCGGTGATGCGGGCGGCCTCGGAGGGGTCGAGCGGGGAGCGCTCGCCGAGCAGCTGGCGCAGCGTCTGGCCCTCGACGTACTCCATGACGATGTAGGGGGCGGGCCGCGTGGCGCCGCCGGCCTCGGTGACGGTGTCCTCGCCGGAGTCGTAGACGGCGACGATCGAGGCGTGGTTGAGGCCGGCCGCGGACTGGGCCTCGCGGCGGAAGCGGACGAGGAAGGAGCTGTCCCGGGCGAGGTCGGAGCGCAGCATCTTGATGGCCACGGGTCGGCCGAGCCTGGTGTCGTGCCCGAGGTGGACCTCGGCCATGCCGCCGCGGCCGAGGAGCTCACCGACCTCGTAGCGGCCCCCGAGGACCTGTCGTGCGATCACTTCTTCTTCTCCCCCTTGCCCTTGCCGTGGCCCGGCTGGGGTGCGGGCGCTGGCTGGGGTCGGCTGGCTGCTGGTCGTGCGGTGGTCGTCGTGCTGGTCGAGGGGGCCGTCGTCGGGGGTGACGAGGTCGCCCCTGTGGTGACGCCTCCGGACGGCGTGGGGTTGGTGGCCCGTCCCGGGGTCGCGCCACCGGCGCGTCCGCCGACGGCGAGGGCGACGACCAGGACGAGCAGGACGGCGGCGATCCCCGCGACGGGGAGCAGCCACGCCGGCCGGCGGGTGTCGTGCTCCACCGTGCTCTCGGTGACGCGCAGCGCGGCCTGGGCCGGGGTGGTGACCAGCACCGAGGTGGGCAGCGCCTCGTCCGGTGCCAGCCCCGGGGCCCCGGCCACGACGGGGGCGACGGCCGACCGGGCGCCGGCGACGAGGTGCTCGGGCACCTGCCCCTCGGGCAGGGAGAGGGCCGCGGCGAACTCGGCCGCGCTCTGCGGACGCTTCGCCGGGTCCTTGGCCAGCGCGGCCATGACGGTGGTCCGCAGCGGCTCGCCGATCTCGTCCGACAGCTGGGGCGCCGGCTGGCTGACGTGCGCCAGGGCGGTGGTGACCATGGTGTCGCCGGAGAACGGGCGGCGCCCGGTGAGCATCTCGTACCCCACCACCGCCAGCGCGTACACGTCGCTCAGCGGTCCGGCGGGCTGGCCCTGCGCCTGCTCGGGCGACAGGTAGTGCGGGGTGCCGAGGACCTCCCCGGTCTGGGTCATCGGTGCCTCGTTGAGCGCCCGGGCGATGCCGAAGTCGGTGAGCTTGGCGTACCCGTCGGCGTTGACGACGATGTTCGCCGGCTTGACGTCGCGGTGCACGACCCCCGCCTCGTGCGCGGCCTGCAGGGCCCGTGCCGTCTGGACGAGCACGTCGCGCACCTCCTCCTGCGGCAGCGGCGCGCGGTCCCGGATGATCGTCGACAGCGGCTCCCCCTCGAGCAGCTCCATGACGAGGTATGCCGTGCCGGAGTCGTCGCCGAAGTCGTGCACGGTGCCGATGTTGGGGTGGCTGAGGCCGCCGCTGTGCCGGGCCTCGGCGTGGAACCGCTCGACGAAGGCCTCGTCGTCCGAGCCGTCCGGGCGCAGCACCTTGACCGCCACGTCGCGGTCGAGGGTGGCGTCGTGGGCGCGCCACACCTCGCCCATCCCGCCGGCCGCGATGCGCTCGGTGAGGTGGTAGCGGGACGCCAGGACCTGGCCGGTCTCGAAGCTCACTTGCCCAGCACCGCTTCCATGACCGCCTTGGCGATGGGAGCGGCGACGCGGCCCCCGAAGGCCTCGCTGCCGGCGTTGCCACCGTCCTCGACGACGACCGCGACCGCGACCGCGGGGTCCTGGGCGGGTGCGAAGGAGATGAACCAGGCGTGCGGCGGCTGGCCCGTGGCGTGCTGGGCGGTGCCGGTCTTGCCGGCGACGTCCACGCCGTTGATCTGCGCGGCCGTGCCCGTGCCGGACTTCACGACGGCCTGCATCATGCGGGTCAGGGCTGCCGCGGTGTTGGCGGAGACGGCCTGGGACATCTGCTCGGGCTGGGCCTCGTCGATCGTCTCGAGGTCCGAGGAGGTGACCTTGGAGACGAGGTAGGGCTTCATCACGATGCCCTTGTTGGCGATGGCGGCGGCGACCATGGCCATCTGCAGCGGGGTGACGCGCACGTCGTACTGGCCGATGGCGGACTGCGCGAGCTGCGGCTGGTTGAGCTGGTCGGGCACGCTGCTCGGCGTCACCGTCATGGGGATCGAGAGCCGGTCGCCGATGCCGAACTTGGCGGCCTGCGCGCGGAACGCGTCGGCCCCGACCTGCATGCCGAGCCAGCCGTATGCCGTGTTGCACGAGATCTCGAGCGCGTGGGTGAGGGAGGTCTTGTCGTTCGGTCCGCAGGGGCGGCGGTCGTCATTGGGCAGGTTGACCGTCGTCTGGGGCAGGTCGAGCGTCGCCGGGCCGGGGACCTGGCTCTCCTCGGTGAACTTGCCGGACTCCAGCGCCGCAGCCGTCGTGACGATCTTGAAGGTCGAGCCGGGCGGGTACAGGTTGCCGGCGATGGCGCGGTCGACCAGGGGCGCGTTGCCGTCGGCGAGGAGCTTCTTCCACGCGGCGACGACCGTCGCGGTGTCGTGGCTGCTCAGGACCGAGGGGTCGTAGGACGGGTGGCTGACCAGCGCGAGGATCTCGCCGGTCTTCGGGTTCAGTGCGACGACCGCGCCGCGCTGGTTGCCGAGGGCCTGGTCGGCCGCCGCCTGGGCCTTGGGGTTCAGGGTCAGCTCGAGGCTGGCGCCGGTCTGCTCCTTGCCGGTGAGGATGTCGGACACCCGGCGGTAGAACAGCTTGTCCGAGGCGCCGGACAGCAGCGAGTCCTCGGCACCCTCGATGCCGCCGCCTGCGCCGTACGTGAACGAGTAGTAGCCGGTGACGTGGGCGTACAGGTCCTTCTTCGGGTACGTCCGCAACCACTTGAGCTCGTCCTTCGACGGGACGGACTTGGCGATGGGGGCACCGCCGACGAGGATCTGGCCGCGTTCGCGGGCATACGTCGCGAGCAGGGTGCGCCGGTTGCCCGGCCGCTCGTCGAGCGACTTGGCCTGCACGAACTGGATGAGGGTCGTCGACACGAGCAGCGTGCTGAACAGCAGCGCGACGACGGTCGACAGGCGGCGGATGGGGGCGTTCACCGGATCGGCACCACTTCCGTGCGCGCCTCGGCGGCGGCGCTGGGCCCCTCCGGCACCTCGGCCACCGGCCGCCGGGCGCGGTCGCTGATGCGCAGGAGCAGGGCGACGAGCGACCAGTTGGCCAGCAGCGAGGACCCTCCGTAGGACAGGAACGGCATCGTCAGGCCGGTGAGCGGGATGACCCGGGTGACGCCACCGACGACGACGAAGCACTGCAGCGCCACCGAGAACGCCAGGCCGGCGGCCAGCAGCTTGCCGAAGCCGTCGCGCACGCCGATCGCGGTGCGCATGCCGCGCTCGACGATGAGGACGTAGCAGATCAGCAGGGCGAAGACACCGATGAGGCCGAGCTCCTCGCCGAAGCTCGGGACGATGAAGTCGGACTCGGCGAAGTACGTGAGGTCCGGGCGGCCGCGGCCGAGCCCGGTGCCGAGGAGACCGCCGGCCGCCATCCCCATGAGCCCCTTGGCGACCTGGTCGGACTGCCCGGGGGCGAACGGGTCGAGCCACAGCTGCACCCGCTCCTGCACGTGCCCGAAGATCAGGTACGCGACGTAGGCGCCGGCGCAGAAGAGCGTCATGCCGATCGCGATCCACGAGACGCGCTCGGTGGCGACGTAGAGCACGGCGACGAAGAGGCCGAACAGCAGCAGCGAGGAGCCGAGGTCGGTCTCGAAGACGAGCACCCCCAGCGACATGACCCACGCCAGGAGGATCGGGCCGAGGTCGCGCCCGCGCGGCAGCGTCAGGCCGAGGACCTTGCGCCCCGCCAGGGACAGGGCGTCGCGCGTCTGTACGAGGTAACCGGCGAAGAAGATCGCCAGCAGGATCTTGGCGACCTCGCCCGGCTGGAAGGTGAACGGTCCCAGGCCGATCCAGATGCGGGAACCGTAGACGGACCGGCCGATGCCGGGCACGAGCGGCATGATGAGCAGCACGAACGCGGCGACCGCCGCGGTGAAGGTGTAGCGGCGCAGGACGCGGTGGTCGCGCAGGAACCAGATGACCGCGGCGGCGATGGCGACCGACAGCGCGCTCCAGATGAGCTGCTTGAGCGCCAGCCCCTGGCCGAGGGATCTCCCGTGCGCGAGGTCGAGCCGGTGGATCATGACCAGGCCGAGGCCGTTGAGCAGCGTCACGATCGGCAGCAGCAGCGGGTCGGCATACGCGGCCTTCCAGCGCAGCAGCAGGTGGAACCCGACGGCGAGCACCAGCAGGCCTGCCACCTGGGTCGTCAGGCCGGGCGGGACGCTGCCGCTCACGGCGAGCGAGACGTTGACGTAGGCCAGGACGACGATGCCCACGGCCAGCAGCAGCAGCACCAGCTCGACGTTGCGGCGGGTGCGCGGGGGGTGGCTGGAGACGGTCGTCATGGCGTGGTGGTGGTCGACGGGGAGCTGGTGGTGCTGCTCGTCGCGCTCGGAGTGGTCGTGGTGGTCGTCGGGGTCGGCGTGGTCGACCCGGAGCTGTCGCAGGCGCCGCCGGTCGCACGAGCAACGGCGCAGCGGGAGGCCTCGGCGCGCAGCTGCTCGACCAGCGTCTCGGCGGCCTGGCGGGTGTCGGTGGAGACGGTCGACTCGACCTTGTTGCGGTAGAAGTCGGGCAGGTCGGAGACCAGCACGTCGGTCTGCTGCTCGACGTGCGACAGCGTCACCGGCCCGATGTTCTGCGACACCCCCTGGAAGACGGCGACCTGGCCGGCGTGGGCCCCGACGAACCACTGGCGCTGGGTCCAGGCGTATGCCGCGTACGCGCCGCCGCCGATCACCACGAGGGCGACGAGCACGAGGGCGATCCGGCGCACCCAGCGTCCCGGCCCGGCCGGCCCCTCCTCCGCGAGGGGGACCCCGTCGTCGTCGGCCTCGCCGGCTGCCTCGCGGGCGAGGGCCGCGGCCTTGCCGGCCGGGGTGAGTGGGATCGGGCGGGTGCCGCTGCGGGCACTGCGGGAGGCCGCGGCGCCGACGATCTGCGGCTGGGTCGGGGTCTCCGCGGCGCGGGTGGCGTCCAGGACGTCACCGATGACGATCGTGACGTTGTCCGGGGCGCCGGCCTTGAGGGCGAGCTCGACGAGCCGGTCGGCCGTGCGGCCCGGGGACTCCCCGGCGGTCAGCACCTCGGCGACGGTGTCGGCCGCGACGTAGTCGGTGAGCCCGTCGGAGGCGATGAGGTAGCGGTCGCCGACCCGGGCCTCGCGGACGGCGATGTCCGGCTCGTCGTCGGGGGCACCTGTGAGGACGCGGGTGACGAGGGACCGCTGCGGGTGGCCGATCGCCTCGTCCGCCGTGATCCTGCCCTCGTCGACGAGGCTCTGGACGAAGGAGTGGTCCTTGGTGATCTGGGTGACCTCGCCGTCGCGGACGAGGAAGGCACGGGAGTCGCCGATGTGGGCGACGACCAGCTTGTTGCGCGAGCGCAGGATCGCGATGAGCGTCGTGCCCATGCCGTGCAGGCTCGGGTCGCTGCGCACCATGTCGGCGAGCTCGGCGTTGGCGCGCTCGATCCGCTCGAGCAGCGCCCGGCTCGCCTCGGCCGAGCCGTGGGCCTCGTCGTCGAGGTCGGCGAGCGCGCCGATGACCACCGAGGAGGCGATGTCACCCCCGGCGTGCCCCCCCATGCCGTCGGCCATGGCGAGCAGCCGGGACCCGGCATACCCGGAGTCCTGGTTCTCCGACCGCACCATCCCGACGTCGGAGCGGGCGGCGTAGTTGAACGCGAAGGGCATCGTGTCGCTGCCTATCGCCGCAGCTCGATGACGGTCTTGCCGATGCGCAGGCTGGTGCCGGCCTCGACGCGGACGGGTTCGGTGAGCCGCTGGGTGCCCAGCCAGGTGCCGTTGGTCGAGCCGAGGTCCTCGACGAACCAGGCGCCGTCGCGCTGGAACACGCGGGCGTGCCGGCCGCTGGCGAAGTCGTCGTCGAGCACGAGTGCGCACTCGGGGTTGCGGCCGATGACCGTGCCGGCCTCGCGCAGCGGCAGCGACGTGCCGGTGAGGGACCCCTGGGTGACGACGAGCGTGCGCGGGGCGGTGGAGTGCGGCTGGCGCTTGGCCGGGCGGGGCTGCTCGCGGACCGCGGGCGCGGCGGGTCCACGCGCGGGGCGGGCGGCCTTGCGCGGGGTCCGGCTCATGACACGGGTGCCGTAGAGGTCTCCGCGCAGCACGCCGACGACGCTGAACACGAAGACCCACAGGAGGACGAGCAGGCCGAGGCGGATGATCGTCAGGGTGAGCTCACTCATGCGGGGACATCACCGCCGACCGGCACGGTAGACGACAGAGGTGCGGCCCACCGTGATCCGGTCCCCGTCGGACAGGCGCTGGCTGCTGATCCTCTCGCTGTTGACGAACGTCCCGTTGGTCGAGCCGAGGTCCTTGATGCTCGCGACCAGGTGCGGACCGTCGTGGGTGACCCGGATCTCGCTGTGGCGCCGGGAGATGCCGGGGTCGTCGAGGATGATGTCCGCGCTGTCGTCGCGCCCGAGCACCGTGATGGCGCCCATGAGGGGGTAGCGCTCGCCGTCGACGTCCAGCCACGGCCGGTCGGCCGGGTTGGGGCGGCGCGGTGGTGCCGGCTGGACGGGCGCCTGGCGCTGGGTCGCCTCGATGCCGTCGGCGTCCGGGGCCGAGATCGGCGGGGGTACCGGGGCCGGGGCGGCAGACGCCGGGGCGGCAGGCACCGGGGCCGCGGCCGCCGGTGGGGCGGTGGTGGCACGGCCCGGGGCCGCGCCGGGGCGGCGTGCGGTGGAGGTCCGCAGCCGGAAGACACCGGTCTCGAGGTCGTTGGCGCTGGAGAAGGAGACCTGGATGGGGCCGCCCGGCTGGTAGCGCTGGGACTCGGCGTGCTCCTGGGCGGCGGCGATCAGCTCGTTCTCGAGCTCCTCGTCGTAGCCACCGAGGCGGTCGTAGTCGGTGTCGGACAGCTCGACGGTGTAGAGGTTGGGGACGATCGTGCGCCCCGGCCCGAGGATGGCGGCCCGGTCGTCCATGGCCCGGCGGATCGCGCTCGCGATCTCGACCGGCTGCACCTCCGACTTGAAGGCTCGTGCGAAGGCACCGTTGACGGCGCGCTCGAGGCGCCGCTCGACGCGGTCGAACAGTCCCACCGCTCGCACTCCTTCCGTGTGTCCGGCACACGATCGTAACCGGGTCGGCCGGGTGGAGCGGTGCCGCCGTGCGGAGGGTCGTCCGCGGATGTGCGTCTTCGGGCCACCCGGTTTGGCGAACGGCGTGGACGTACCCCACAATGGGGGCCGTCCACGCGCAAGTGGCGGAACGGCAGACGCGCTGTCTTCAGGTGGCAGTGTCCTTACGGGCGTGGGGGTTCAAATCCCCCCTTGCGCACGCGATGACGATGGGCCCCGACCTTCACGGTCGGGGCCCATTGCGGTTTCGGGGGCCCATCGTCATCGCGTCCGGACGGCACGGTGGGATCTGGGAGGAGGAAGGTCGCTCTG
>NZ_JBHUYG010000023.1:0-44213 GCF_042668795.1 Pedococcus sp. NPDC057267
GGAACTCCGGCGGCTTCGGTGCAGGCATCTGACGGACTCCTCTCCAAGGCGATCATCGCCTCAGCTCAGGTGTCCGGGAAAGCGGGTCAGGCTCCGCACGCCCCTCTCGGCCAACGGCTGCACCAGCTCAACCACACCCGGCCCCAGCCCCTGCCCCCGCCCACCCCACACGCGACAGCCGACCAGGTGGACCAACCCGACGTGCTCACGGACACCGACGGCGGCCAGTGGGAGGTGACCACCGCCAGCGGCACCCGCTACGACGTCGACCAGCGCCGCATCCGGCGACGCCCACCTACCGCCACCGCGCCGGACAGCGACTGGAACTCCAGCGGCTCTGCCAGTCACCTCGGCCAAGACTTCCAGTGGCTACCACTGGACACTCTGGTGTGGTGCCGAAGAAGGCACCCCCTGCTCGCGCTAGACCTTCGCTCCGGCACCGCCGGCCGTGGCGGGTACGTCGTCTCCACCGTCGTGAAGTTGATCTGTCGCTGCCCCAGCGAAGACCCGCGCATGATCCCCGCACGATGATCATGACGAGATGGAGCCCGATGGCACTGCGTCACGCCATCACGGGCTGCTATACCGCGCTATAAACGCGCCGATCTGCTATACGCGCGGAGCCATTATGCGGTCGTTGACCAGCGCTGTACGCCGCCCGTTTGAGGCCACTCAGCGGCCTATGTCCTCGAACCAGAGATCGGGGTGGGCCTGCACGAACGAGTTCATCATTTCGAGGCAGGCGGCGTCATCCACCACCACCACGTCGACGCCGTGGGCGCGCAAGAGCTCCTCGGATGCCTCGTAGCTTTTGTTCTCGCCCACCACCACTCGCGGAATGCCATACAACAGAACGGTTCCCGCGCACATGAAGCAGGGCGAAAGGGTAGTGTAAAGGGTCGAGCGGCGGTACAGGGAGGCGGGCTGCCTTCCCGCCCTCTCGATGCAGTCCGTCTCACCGTGCCGGATCGCGCTGCCGAGCTGCACGCGTTGGTTGCGCCCACTCGCCACCAGCACGTCGTCGCACACCATGGCCGCGCCGATGGGGATCCCGCCCTCGGCGAGCCCGGAGCGTGCCTCATGCACGGCGACGTCCAGCCATCGCCGGTCGTCCTCCACGGTGGATGGAGCGTTCATCGGGCCTCCGTCGGTCGCCAGGGGTGGTAGCCCGGAAGTATGCCGCGCCGACGCGTCCGCTCGACCTCCACCGCGACCGTGATGGCGGCCCAGCGGTCGGAGGAGGGGTCCGGGTGGCCGAGGATCGCCATGACGCGTTCCAGCCGCTGGTACAGGGTCTGCCGCTGGAGGTGTAGCGCCGACGCGGTCTGGGTCTTGTGCCCGGCGTGCCGCAGGTACGCGGCGAGGGTGCCGAAGAGGTCCGACCCGCGAGCCCGGTCGTGCTCCAGCAGGTCACCCAGGACCTCGTCGACGAACTCCGCCGTCATGGCCGGGCGGTTGACGGCGGAGAGGAACCGGTCCATGGCGAGGGCACCTGCGTCGACCACGAGCTCCCTGTCACCCTCGCCCCCCAGCTCCAGCGACAGCTCGGCCTCACGCAGGCACCTGCCCAACGTCGTGACGTCCCGTGACCCGGGCCCGACCGTGATTCGCACCTGCGGTGGAAGCGGCGTGTCGCGCAGGTCCCGCAGCACACGCTGGCGCGCGGCCGACAGGGGCTCGGTCCGGTCGAACGCGACGACGGCGGTGTAGCGGTCATGGGTGAGCTCCGAGACCGCGCGTCGACCAGCGCGTCGCAGGGCGGAGTCGATGCCGGCTGCCCAACGCGGGTCGTCCCCGACCCTCCCGACGACCGTGGCCCACGCGGTGTGGGCCCGGATTCCCAGCTGGTCGGCCAGCTCGAGCAGGCGCCGAGGGGAGCGCGCTCCCCGGACCAGGGTGGTGATGAACTCGTGCGTCTCGCGCTCAAGCTGGGACAGCGGGCTCCAGCGCAGCAACGCCAGACCTAGGGCTTCGGGGGCGCGCTCTCGGGCTGCTTGCAGCATGAGCAAGTCGCTGTCGCCGGTCGGCACCAGGGCCAGGATCGCCACGGTGACACCGGCGCTCGTCACGGGGGCCGTGAGCGCCTCGCCGTGACGCCCGTTTCCCAGGGACGAGGGGTGAACCGCCTCCGCGATGGGCTCACCCCCCGGTCGGGTGAGCCGCACGGTTGCGTGCGCGACACGGCTCAGGATGGCTGCCAGCTCCGGCAGCTCGGCCCCCTCCGCTAGCCCGGCGGCGAGGGCGTGCGAGACCCGGTCGGCCAGTTGGAGGCGGCGCACGGACTCGTTGATCAGCCCGCTGTTGATGCTCTGCGTCACCTCGACGAAGCGCACCACCCCGTGCAGCTCGATGATCGGGAACCCGCGGCGCTCGGCCTCGTCGACCATCTCCGGCGGGACGAGCGGCAGACGCGTTCCCGTCTCCAGCGCCAGGCCCGCTGCCCCGCCCTCCGCGAGCTCGGCGATGTACGTGCGACGCACGTCCTCGCTGGCCTCGGCGAGTGACGCCCCCCCGACGAGGAGCAGCTCACCACCGCGCAGCAGGGATGCGACGTCCAGAACCTCGCTCGTGTGCACCCAGCGCACCGACCTGCCCAATGCTTCGGCACCGGCATGGACGACGGGGTGCGAGGCGGCGAGACTGGGATCCGCGAGTAGGTCGCGCAGCGCAAGAGCCATGACGTTCCGTCCATTCCTTGGCGATGTTGACTGACAGTATGTCTCTTGTGACGGGTGGGAGCCAGCGCTCACCATGGTCGGCAACCCCCCTCCAAGGACGGAGATCCCCATGAGTGCAAGCACCGCCCCCAGCCCCCACGACGTCGAGCAGGTCCTCCAACCGATCCCCGAGTCGGCCCGGACCCACAGCGTGTCCGGCCAGTTCTGGATCTGGGCCGGCGCGAACATCGCGCCCATCAACTGGGTGCTCGGCGCACTGGGCGTCCAGCTCGGTCTCGGGCTCCGCGACACCCTGATCGTCCTCGTGGCCGGGAACCTGATCGGCATGGCGCTCTTCGGCCTCTTCGTCCTCATGGGCCAGCGGACGGGTGTGACGGGCATGGTGCTGTCGCGGGCCGCGTTCGGCCGCCGCGGCGCCTACCTCCCGGCCACGATCCAGGCAGGCCTGGCGATCGGGTGGTGCGCGGTGAACACGTGGATCATCCTCGACCTGGTCATGGCCCTGCTGGGCAAACTCGGGGTCCTCGACCCGGCAGCCCACAACTACGTCGCCAAGGTGTTTGTCGCAGCCGTCATCATGGGCATCCAGGTGGCCATCTCGTGGATCGGGTACCGGGCGATCTCCACGTTCGAGCGATGGACCGTGCCCCCGACCGTCGTCGTCCTCGTCGGGATGTCGCTCGTGGCCTGGTTCAAGCTGCACGTCAACTGGGGCTATGCCGGACCCGCGGGCCACGTCCTCACGGGTGAGGCGCGCTGGGCCGCCATGACGGCCGTCATGACCGCCATCGGCATCGGCTGGGGCATCACGTGGTTCACCTATGCCGCCGACTACTCGCGCTTCGTCAGCACGGCCATGCCCCGCCGGCGCCTGTACTCCGCCAGCGTGCTCGGCCAGTTCATCCCTGTGGTGTGGCTGGGTGTCCTCGGCGCCACGCTGGCGACCAAGAACGGCTCGGTCGACCCCGGCAAACTCATCGTCGACAACTACGGCGCCCTGGCGCTGCCGGTGCTGCTGCTGGTCATCCATGGCCCGATTGCCACGAACATCCTCAACATCTACACGTTCTCCGTCGCGGCCCAGGCCCTCGACGTCAAGGTCGAGCGCCGCAAGCTCAGTGTCTTCGTCGGGATAATCGCGATGCTCGCCGTCGTCTTCTTCATCTTCCAGTCGGACCTCGCGACGATCCTCGACACCTGGCTCATCGGGATCGTCGCCTGGGTGGCGGCCTGGGGTGGGATCATGCTGGTGCACTACTACCGGTTCGAGCGCGGCCGGATCGACGCACCCCGGCTCTTCGAGCCGGTCGGCACGCGCCGGTTGCCTGACGTCAACTGGGCAGCCATGACCGCCTTTGCGGTGGGTGTCATCGCCACCTGGCTCTTCATGTACGGACTGACGCCGGCTCTCCAGGGCTTCGCGGCCAGGGCCATGGGCGGGGTGGACCTGTCCTGGTTGGCCGGCGGCGTCGCCGCAGCCGGGACGTACGCCCTGTTGGGCGGGCGGGTGCACGCGCGGTATGCCGCCGTCGACCCGGGCGAGGCCGTCGCCACGACGGCCACCGACGAGCTCTCCGCACCGGCCCTCCCCGCACCGGCCGGCTCCGTGGCCCTGGGGTCGGACCTGTGAGCGGCGCCGACACCCCCGTGGCCACCTGGCCTGCCGGGCGCAGGGCCGCAGCCTCCTTCACCTTCGACGTCGACGCCGAGTCCTGCGTGCTGGCCCACGACCCCGGCGCGGTCAACCGGATGTCACTGATGTCGCACCAGTCCTACGGCCCGAAGGTCGCGGTGCCCAAGCTGCTGGCGATGCTCGCACGCCAAGAGGTGCGTGCCACGTTCTTCGTCCCGGGCTTCACCGCCGAGTCACACCCGGACATGCTCCGCGCGATCGTCGACGCGGGCCACGAGATCGGTCACCACGGCTACCTGCACGAGCAGATGCAGGGCATCTCGCGGGACACGGAGGCGGGCTATCTCGACCGCGGACTGGACGCCCTGCACTCCGTCGCCGGCGTGGTCCCGGTCGGGTACCGCGCACCTTGGTGGGAGATGAACTGGCACACGCCCGAGCTGCTCGCGGAGCGAGGGTTCCGGTACGACTCGAGTCTGCTCGACGGGGACGCGCCGTACCGTTTCCAGGTGTCACCGGGCTCCAGCCGGGACATCGTGGAGATCCCGGTCGACTGGGCGCTCGACGACTGGGAGCAGTACGCCTTCTACCCGGGCTGGACGGGCAGCGGGGTGATCGAGAGCCCGAACAAGGCTAAGGAGCTCTGGTTCCTCGAGGCGCAGGCACAGCACGCCCAGGGTGGCTGCTGGGTCCTGACCAACCACCCCTTCATCTCCGGCCGACCCGGCCGGCTCGCCGCGCTCGAGCAGCTCGTCGAGGAGGTCAAGGGGCTGGACGGAATGTGGGTCACCACGCTGGCCGAGATCGCCGAGCACACGGCCAGGACCAGCGACGAGGTCCGGGTCCACGATCGCTACACCGTCCCGTCCTTCCCGGACGTCGCAATCCGGCGCAACGGGATGCGCGTCGGCGAGACGGATCGTGACCGGCTGGCCAGGGCCTGAGCCGGCCCGCCGCGACGACCGTGGCCCCGCACCTCTCGTGGTGCGGGGCCACGCCCGTTGTGCGGGGTCCAGGTATCAGGCCGAGCTGCCGAGCCGGGCCGACACGTCCCGGGCGGCCTCGGCGACGTCTCGGGCCAGCACCTCGAGGAGCGCGGGCGGCACCCGGAACCGAGGGGCTGAGAGCATGACGGCCGCTGTCGTGACCCCGCGGTGGTCGCGGACCGGTGCGGCGATCCCCACCTCCTCGGCCGACGTGCGCCCGTCGTTCACGGCGAAGCCCTGCGTGCGCACCTGCTCGAGCTCGGCGGTGTAGGCGTCGAGCGTGTGCTCGTCGTACGTGCCGGCGAGGAGGCGGCGCTCGAACAGGTGCGCGACGTCGGAGGCGTCAAGCTCGGCCAGGAACACCTTGACCGAGGAGCTCTCATATGTGTCGTAGCGGGTGCCGATGGTCGCGGTGTGCTTGACCTGCTTCGGGCTGGGCACCTGTTCGACGACGACGGCCTCGTGGCCGTTCCACACCATGAGTGCGCTGGTCTCGCCCGTGCGCTCGGTCAAGCGCTGCAGGGCGGCGCCTGCGACGCGTCGGACGTCGAGGTCGGCCAGCAGGGGACCGGTCAGTGCGATGAGTCCCAGGCCGAGGCGGAACCGGCCGCCGGCCGGCTCGCGCTCGACATACCCCGCCTGCTCGAGGGTCGCCAGGATCCGCGAGACCGTGCTCTTGTGCAGCCCGACCCGGCGCGCGATCTCGGTCACTCCGAGCACCGGCTCCTGGATCGAGAACGCCTCCAGCACGGCCAGGCCGTTGAGCAGCACCGAGGCGCCACGGGCCTCGGGATTCCGCTCGGTGTCGTCGCTCGGCACGGTTCCTTCTTTCGTGGGCGGGTGGATGCGGATCGTATGCCGGGGCCGGGCGCCCGTTCCACCGGCGGCCCGGCGCGCCCCCGGAGGGGTTCGTGCCACGGCCCCCGCGTCCGGCAGGACGCGGGGGCCGTGGTCGGGATGCGTCCCGTTCAGGCTCCGAGGATGTTGTGCTCGGGCCCAAAGGGGAACTTGGTGATGTTCTCCGCACCGTCCTCGCCGATTACGAGGATGTCGTGCTCGCGGTAGCCTCCCGCGCCGGGCCGGCCCTCCGGAACCATGATCATGGGCTCCATGGAGACGACCATGCCCGGCTCCAGGACCGTGTCGATGTCCTCGCGGAGCTCCAGGCCCGCCTCCCGGCCGTAGTAGTGGGACAGGACCCCGAAGGAGTGGCCGTAGCCGAAGGTGCGGTTCGGAAGCAGGCCCTCAGCCTCGTAGATCTCGTTCAGCTCGGCGCAGATGTCCTTGCACACCGCGCCCGGCTTGATCAGCTCGAGTCCCCGGCGGTGCACCTTGACGTTGACCTCCCACAGCCGCAGGTGCTCGGCCGACGGCTCGCCCCAGAAGAGCGTGCGCTCCAATGCCGTGTAGTAGCCGGCGATCATCGGGAAGCAGTTGAGGGAGAGGATGTCGCCGTGCTGGACCTGGCGGGACGTGGCCCAGTTGTGCGCCCCGTCGGTGTTGACGCCGGACTGGAACCACACCCACGTGTCCCTCAGCTCGGCGTGCGGGAACGTTCGCGCGATCTCGCGGATCATCGCGTTCGAGCCGGCGATGGCGACCTCGTACTCGGGCACGCCTTCGTAGATCGCCTCCCGGATCGCATCTCCGCCGAGATCGCCGATGCGCGCTCCGTGCTTGATGACCTCGATCTCCTCGGCCGACTTGACCATCCGCTGGCGCATCACCCTCTGGGAGACGTCGAGGAGTTCCATGCCGGTGTACTCGGCGACCTTGTGCCGCAGCAGGCCGTTGATGTGGTCGTCCTCGACACCGAGGCGCCCGCCCCTGATGCCCTCCTTCGCAAGCACCTGCTGCACCGCATACAGGTGGTTGTCACGCTGCCAGTCGGTGTACACGACGTTCTCGCCGAAGGTGCGCCGCCAGGGCATGCCGGCGTCGATGTTGGCCGAGATCGTGGTCGAGGACCCGGGGGTCACCACGAGGTAGTAGTTGCGCCCGAAGGATGTGTAGAGGAAGTCCGAGTAGTAGTTGATGTTGTGGTAGCTGGTGAAGAGCACGGCGTCGAGACCCTCGTCCGCCATCACCTTGCGCAGCTTGGTCAGCCTGGCTTCCATCTCTTGGGCAGAGAAGGTCGGCTGCACCTTCTCACCGTTGGGGATGTCCTTCAGTCGTTCGAGGTTCATGGGGCACGTCCTTTCGGGCCTGGATCACCGCTGCTCGCATGTTGCTAGGAGTGCAACAAGGATGCGACTAGTCGGACGGTAGGCCACCGCCGCAATGGTGTCAACGGGGGTTAGCTGAGCCGCAGTGCAGCCTCTGACGCGCGGTCGTCGTCGATGTAACTGGTCCGTCTTGGCGGTGGCTGCTTCGCTTTGATAGCAACAGTGTTGACACTTGCGCAACGATGGGTCACGCTGGCTCCACTCTCTCCGAAAGGACGCCGACATGGCTCTCACCGCTGGCCTGCGCCATCAGTCCCTGCTGGACACCCCCCTGTCCGAGCTCGACCCCGAGGTCGCCGAGGCGCTCCGCGACGAGCTCGCCCGCCAGCGGGGCACCCTCGAGATGATCGCGAGCGAGAACTTCGCCCCGCTTGCCGTCATGGAGGCGCAGGGCTCGGTGCTGACCAACAAGTACGCCGAGGGCTACCCCGGCCGGCGCTACTACGGCGGCTGCGAGCACGTCGACGTGGTCGAGCAGCTGGCCATCGACCGGGTCAAGGCGCTCTTCGGGGCGGAGGCGGCCAACGTCCAGCCGCACTCCGGAGCCCAGGCCAACGCCGGCGCCATGTTCGCGCTGCTCGAGCCCGGTGACACCATCCTGGGCCTCGACCTGGCGCACGGCGGCCACCTGACCCACGGAATGCGGATCAACTTCTCCGGCAAGCTCTACCGGGTCGTCGCCTACCGGGTCTCCGAGAGCGACCACCGCGTCGACATGGCCGAGGTGCGCCGGCTCGCCCGCGAGCACCGGCCCAAGCTCATCGTCGCCGGCTGGTCGGCGTACCCGCGCCAGCTCGACTTCGCCGAGTTCCGGGCCATCGCCGACGAGGTGGGTGCCTTCCTCATGGTCGACATGGCGCACTTCGCCGGCCTGGTCGCCGCCGGCCTGCACCCCAGCCCGGTGCCGCACGCCCACGTCGTGACGACCACGACCCACAAGACCCTCGGCGGCCCTCGCGGCGGAGTGATCCTCTCGACCGCTGAGCTGGCCAAGAAGATCAACAGCGCCGTCTTCCCCGGCCAGCAGGGCGGCCCACTCGAGCACGTCATCGCGGCCAAGGCCGTGGCCTTCAAGGTCGCCGCGAGCGAGGAGTTTGCCGACCGGCAGCGCCGCACCCTCGAGGGCGCGCAGATCCTGGCCGAGCGGCTCACCCGTCCCGACGTCGCCGCGGCCGGCATCAGCGTCCTCACCGGCGGCACCGACGTGCACCTCGTGCTCGTCGACCTGCGCCACTCCGAGCTCGACGGCCAGCAGGGCGAGGACCGCCTGCACCGCATCGGCATCACCGTGAACCGCAACGCCGTCCCCTTCGACCCGCGCCCGCCGATGGTGAGCTCGGGCCTGCGGATCGGCACCCCGGCCCTGGCCAGCCGTGGCTTCGGCGCCGAGGAGTTCGCCGAGGTCGCCGACATCATCGCCGCCGCGCTCCAGCCCGAGCTCGACGACACCACGGCCGACCTCCTCAAGGCCCGCGTCACCGCGCTGGCCGACCGCTTCCCCCTCTACCCGGACCTCGACGGAGACCTCTCATGAGCACGCCCCGCACCCCCGGCGCCGAGCTGCCGGACCACCCCGACTTCCTCTGGCGCAACCCCGAGCCCAAGAAGTCCTACGACGTCGTCATCGTCGGTGGCGGCGGCCACGGCCTGGCCACCGCCTACTACCTGGCCAAGAACCACGGCATCACCAACGTCGCCGTGCTCGAGAAGGGCTGGCTGGCCGGCGGCAACATGGCCCGCAACACCACGATCATCCGGTCCAACTACCTGTGGGACGAGAGCTCGGGCATCTACGAGCACTCCCTCAAGCTGTGGGAGACCCTCGCCGAGGACCTCGACTACCCGATCCTGTTCAGCCAGCGCGGCGTGCTCAACCTCGCCCACAGCCTCCAGGACGTGCGCGACTCGGTCCGCCGGGTCCACGCCAACCGCCTCAACGGGATCGACGCCGAGTGGCTGGACCCGCAGCAGGTCAAGGAGGTCTGCCCGATCGTCAACATCTCGCCGGACGTCCGCTACCCCGTGCTCGGCGCGACGTACCAGCCGCGGGCCGGCATCGCCAAGCACGACTACGTCGCATGGGGCTTCGCCCGGCGGGCCAGCGAGATGGGCGTCGACCTCATCCAGGACTGCGAGGTGCAGGGCATCGACGTGCAGGACGGCCGGGTCACCGGCGTGCGCACCAGCCGCGGCACCATCCGCGCGGGCAAGGTCGCCCTGGCGGCGGCCGGCCACACCTCGGTGCTCACCGACATGGTCGGCCTGCCCGTGCCGATCCAGTCGCACCCGCTGCAGGCCCTGGTCTCCGAGCTCCTCGAGCCGGTGCACCCGACGGTCGTGATGTCCAACGCCGTGCACGTCTACGTCTCGCAGGCGCACAAGGGCGAGCTCGTCATGGGCGCCGGCATCGACGGCTACAACGGCTACGGCCAGCGCGGCGCGTTCCACATCATCGAGCGGCAGATGGCCGCGGCGCTCGAGCTGTTCCCCGTCTTCGCGCGGGCCCACCTGCTGCGCACCTGGGCCGGCATCGTCGACACCACGCCCGACGCCTCGCCGATCGTCGGCCTGACGCCGATCGACGACCTGTACCTCAACTGCGGCTGGGGCACCGGCGGCTTCAAGGCCACGACCGGCGTGGGCTGGTGCTTCGCGCACACCGTCGCCACCGGTGAGCCGCACCCCTACAACGCCCCCTTCACCCTCGAGCGCTTCACCACCGGCGCGCTCGTCGACGAGCACGGCGCCGCCGCCGTCGCCCACTGAGCCGGACCGAGCTCACACCGCACCGCCCAGACGTCAGCCCCAGACCTCAGCCCAGTCCTGAGAGCAAGACCAGGAGCACACCATGCAGCTCATCGCCTGCCCGCACTGCGGGCCCCGTGAGGAGACCGAGTTCCACTACGGGGGCCAGGCCCACGTGGCCTACCCCTCCGACACCAGCGCTCTCTCCGACGAGGAGTGGGGCCGGTTCGTCTTCTTCCGTGACAACCCCAAGGGTCCCTTCGCCGAGCGCTGGGTCCACACCGGCGGGTGCCGACGGTGGTTCAACGCCGTCCGCGACACCGCCACCCACCAGATGCTGGCGGTCTACCGCCTCGACGAGCCGAAGCCGGTGATCGCATGAGCGCCCAGGAGTTCCGGCGGCCCACCGGTGGCCGCATCGACCGCTCCCGCGAGCTCTCCTTCACCTTCGAGGGCAGGACCCTCACCGGTCACGCGGGCGACACCCTCGCTTCGGCCCTGCTCGCCAACGGCGTCCACCAGGTCGCGACGAGCATCAAGCTGGGCCGCCCGCGCGGCACCTTCGCCGCCGGCGCAGAGGACCCCAACGCCCTCGTCCAGGTCGAGACGCCCTTCCCCGAGCCCATGCTCACCGCCACCACCGTCGAGCTCTTCGACGGCCTGCGCGCCCGTGGCCTGCCCGGCCAGGGCCGCCTCGCCGAGGACCCCGACCCGGCGCGCTACGACGCCATGCACGCGCACTGCGACGTGCTCGTCGTGGGCGCGGGCCCCGCCGGTCTCACCGCGGCGCTGACCGCGGCGCGCTCCGGCGCCCGTGTGGTCGTCGTCGACGACGAGCCGGAGGCCGGGGGCTCGCTGCTCGCCGGCACCGAACGGGTCGACGGCGCCCCGGCGCTCGAGTGGGTCGCGCGCGCGGTCGCCGAGCTCGTGGCACACCCGGACGTGCGGGTGCTCCAGCGCACCACCGCCTTCGGCCACTACGACGACGGCTTCGTGCTCGCGCTGCAGAAGCGCACCGACCACCTCGGCGCGCAGGCGCCGGAGCACGTGTCACGCCAGCGGGTCTGGCGCATCCGGTCACGCCACGTCGTCGTCGCGACCGGCGCCCACGAGCGCCCGATCGTGTTCGCCGGGAACGACCGTCCGGGGATCATGCTCGCCGGCGCGGCGCGCACCTACCTGGGGCGGTATGCCGTGGTGCCCGGCTCCGAGGTCGTCGTGTTCACGACCGACGACGCCGCCTACGCGGCGGCGGTGGAGCTGGCCGACGCCGGCGCCCACGTGGCCGCCGTCGTCGACGCCCGTCCCTCCGCCCCGGCCCACTGGGCCGAGGAGTGCGCGAGCCGGGGGATCGAGGTCAAGGCCGGCCACGTCGTCACGGGTACCAGCGGGACCGAGCGGGTCACCCGGGCCCACGTCGCGCCGTTCGAGGGCGGGCGGCTCGGTGCCCGGACGGGCATCACCTGTGACCTGCTGCTGGTCTCCGGCGGCTGGAACCCGGCGGTCCACCTGTTCAGCCAGGCCCGCGGGAAGCTGCGCTACGACGCCACGATCGGCGCCTTCGTCCCCGGCGACCCGGTCGAGGGGACCAACGTGGCCGGGGCGGCAAGCGGTGAGCTCACCCTGGCGGGCGCCTTCGAGTCCGGCCGTCGTGCGGCCCTCGAGGCGCTGGGGGCCCTGGGGTTCGACGCCCAGCCGGTCACCCTGCCGGAGGTGGAGGAGCAGCCCGACGGCCTGCCGACGCACGTGCTCTGGGCCGTCCCCGACCCGGACCCCGACGGCGGCTACGAGGACCGGCGCTTCGTCGACCTCCAGCGCGACGCCACCGTGGGCGACATCCTGCGCGCCACCGGTGCCGGCCTGCGCTCGGTCGAGCACGTCAAGCGCTACACCACGATCGGCACGGCGCACGACCAGGGCAAGACCTCCGGCGTCATCGCCTCCGGCATCGTCGCCGAGGCCCTCGGCGTCGACGTCGGCCAGCTGGGCACGACGTCGTTCCGGCCGCCCTACACGCCCATCGCGTTCGCAGCGCTGGCCGGGCGCGACCGCGGCCAGCTGCACGACCCGGTGCGCGTCACCGCGATCCACGACTGGCACGTCATGCACGGCGCCGAGTTCGAGAACGTCGGGCAGTGGAAGCGGCCCTGGTACTACCCGCAGGACGGGGAGGACCTCGAGACCGCGGTGCTGCGCGAGTGCCGGGCCGCCCGCGAGTCGGTCGGCATGATGGACGGCTCCACGCTGGGCAAGATCGACGTCCAGGGCCCCGACGCCGCCGAGCTCCTCGACCGGCTCTACACCAACCTGATGAGCAGCCTCAAGGTCGGCTCCGTGCGCTACGGCGTCATGTGCGGCCTCGACGGCATGGTCATCGACGACGGCACGGTCATCCGGGTCGCCGACGACCGGTTCCTCGTCACCACCACGACCGGCAACGCGGCCACGATCCTGGAGTGGATGGAGGAGTGGCTCCAGACCGAGTGGCCCGAGCTGCGGGTCCACCTCACGTCGGTGACCGAGCAGCTGGCGACGATCCCGCTCGTCGGCCCGCGTTCGCGGGACGTGCTCGCCGCCGTGGCGCCCGACCTCGACGTCAGCAACGACGCGTTCCCGTTCATGACGTGGCGCGACACCGAGGTCGCCGGGGTGCCGGCCCGGGTGTGCCGGATCAGCTTCTCCGGCGAGCTGGCCTACGAGGTCAACGTGCCCGCGTGGCACGCGACCGCGGTCTGGGAGGCGCTCTTCGAGGCCGGCCAGCCCTACGGGATCACGCCGTACGGCACGGAGACGATGCACGTCCTGCGCGCCGAGAAGGGCTACCCGATCATCGGCCAGGACACCGACGGCACCGTCACCCCGCAGGACCTGGGGATGGAGTGGGTCGTGTCGAAGAAGAAGGAAGACTTCGTCGGCAAGCGGTCGTTCAGCCGCCCCGAGAACCAGCGACCCGACCGCAAGCAGCTGGTCGGCCTCCTGCCCGTCGACGGCGACGTCCTGCTCCCCGAGGGCGGCCAGGTCGTCGAGGTGGACGACCTGCCGCAGCCGCCGGTCCCCATGCTCGGCCACGTCACGTCGAGCTACCGCAGCGCGGCCCTCGGCCGCACCTTCGCCCTCGCCCTCGTCCGCTCCGGACGCGAGCGCATCGGGCAGACCCTGTACGTGCCACTCGAGGACGGCCTGGTCCCGGTCACCGTGACCGACAGCGTCCTGTTCGACAAGGAGGGCAGCCGCCGTGACGGTTGAGATCACCACCCAGTCCCAGAAGAGCAAGCCGATCGGGCGCACCAGCCCGCTGCAGGGGTATGCCGGCCGGCTGGCCGAGCTGCCGCAGGGCGTCACCGTCAGGGAGGTGCCCTTCCTCACCCAGCTCGACGTGCGGGTGGACCCCGCCGGGCCGGAGGCCGCCGAGGCGGCCCGGGTGCTGGGGGTGGCCCTCCCGACGACGGCCAACACCGCGGTCAGCGGGGCCGACGGTGTCGAGGTGCTGTGGCTCGGGCCCGACGAGTGGCTGGTCGTCGCCCCGCCCGACCAGGCGGCGCTCGAGCCGGCGCTGCGCGAGGCCCTCGGGTCGGCAGGCGTGGTGGTCGACGTGTCGGCGCACCGCACCACGATCGCGGTCTCCGGGCCCTTGACCCGGGACGTCCTGGCCCGCGGGTGCTCGCTCGACCTCGACCCTCGCGTCAGCCCGGCAGGCACCTGCGTGCAGACCCTCCTCGCGCTGACCGGCGTCGTCCTCGTCGTGCGCGACGACGTCACGCGGGACGGGGGTGGCGAGGTCCGGCTCCTCGTGCGGTCCTCGTTCGCCCGCTACCTCGCCGACTGGCTGCTCGACGCCTGCCGCGAGTACGAGGACGACTCCTCGTGGCAGTGAGCGCCTTCGACCTGTTCAAGGTCGGCATCGGCCCGTCGAGCTCGCACACCGTCGGGCCGATGCGGGCAGCCTGTTCCTTCGCCACCACACTGGAGAAGGACGGCCTGCTCGAGCAGGTGCGCGCCGTGCGGGCCGAGCTGTTCGGCTCGCTCGGCGCCACCGGCCACGGCCACGGCAGCGTCAAGGCCGTGGTGCTCGGGCTGCAGGGCGAGGTGCCCGACGAGGTCGACCCCGTGGCCGCGGAGCCGGCGGTCCGCGCCGTGCGCGAGGAGGGGCGCCTGGCCCTCCTCGGCCGGCACGACATCGACTTCGCCGTCGACGACGACGTCGTGCTGCACCGCCGCAAGCGCCTGGAGTTCCACAGCAACGGCATGCGGTTCCGCGCCCTCGACGCCGCGGGGGAGGTGCTGGCGCAGCGCGACTACTACTCGGTCGGGGGCGGCTTCGTCCTCGACGAGTCGGAGATCGGCGAGAAGCGTCTGGTGCCCGACTCGACGCCGGTGCGCTACCCGTTCACCACCGGCGCGCAGCTGCTCGACCGGTGCCGCGAGTCGGGCCTGCCGATCAGTGGGGTCATGCTCGCCAACGAGCTGTCCTGGCGCTCGGAGGAGGAGGTGCGGGCCGGCCTGCTGCGCATCTGGTCGGTGATGCAGGAGTGCGTCGCCCGGGGCTGCGCCACCGACGGCGTGCTGCCCGGTGGCCTGAAGGTGCGCCGCCGCGCCGCCCAGCTCAGCGCATCGCTGGAGCACCGCCCCGACGCGGACGACCCGCTCCGCGCCATGGACTGGGTCACCCTGTTCGCGCTGGCCGTCAACGAGGAGAACGCCGCCGGCGGCCGGGTCGTCACCGCCCCGACCAACGGCGCGGCCGGCATCATCCCGGCCGTCCTGCACTACTACGAGAAGTTCGTGCCGTCGTCCAGCGAGGACGGCGTCGTGCGGTTCCTGCTCACCGCGGCCGCGATCGGGTTGCTGTTCAAGGAGAACGCGTCGATCTCGGGTGCAGAGGTCGGCTGCCAGGGCGAGGTCGGGTCGGCGTGCTCGATGGCCTCGGCCGGCCTCGCGGAGGCGCTCGGCGGCACCCCCGAGCAGGTCGAGAACGCCGCCGAGATCGGCATCGAGCACAACCTCGGCCTCACCTGCGACCCCGTCGGCGGGCTCGTGCAGATCCCCTGCATCGAGCGCAACGCCGTCGCGTCGGTGAAGGCGATCACCGCCGCGCGCATGGCGATCCGCGGCGACGGGCAGCACCACGTCTCGCTCGACAAGGCGATCAAGACGATGCGCGAGACCGGTGCCGACATGAAGGACAAGTACAAGGAGACGGCACGGGGAGGGCTCGCCCTCAACGTCGTCGAGTGCTGACCGGCCCGAGCCGGCGAAGGAGTGCACCATGGCCCAGCAGTTCGTCCTCACCCTGACCTGCCCTGAGGGGCCGGGCATCGTCCACGCGGTCACGTCCGTGCTCGTCGAGAACGGGTGCGACATCACCGAGCACCAGCAGTTCGACGACCCCGTCCACGGGCTGCTGTTCCTGCGCACGTGCTTCACGTCGCCCGGCGCCGGGCACGAGGCCCTGGAGGCCGCCTTCGGGCCGGTCGCCGCGGCATACCGGATGCGCTGGGAGCTGCACGACGCGAGCCGGCGCACCCGCGCCATGGTGATGGTGTCGAGGTTCGGGCACTGCCTGAACGACCTCCTCTACCGGTGGAACGCCGGGAGCCTCGGCGTCGACATCGCGCTCGTCGTCTCCAACCACGAGGACCTGCGGTCCATCGCGGCGTCGGCCGGCGTCCCGTTCATCCACGTGCCGGTCACCCCCGACACCAAGGAGGCGTCGGAGGCGCGGCTGCTCGAGCTCGTCGACCGGCACGAGGTCGACCTGGTGGTGCTGGCGCGGTACATGCAGGTGCTGTCGGACGACCTGTGCAAGCAGCTCGAGGGACGGGCCATCAACATCCACCACTCGTTCCTACCCAGCTTCAAGGGGGCCAAGCCCTACCACCAGGCGTATGCACGTGGGGTCAAGCAGGTCGGCGCGACGGCCCACTACGTGACGCCCGACCTCGACGAGGGCCCGATCATCGAGCAGGAGGTGATCCGGGTCGACCACACCTACGGTCCCGAGGAGCTCGTCACCGCCGGGCGTGACGCCGAGTGCCTGGCCCTGGCCAGGGCGGTGCGCTGGCACGGCCAGCACCGGGTGCTCCTGAACAGAGACCGCACAGTGGTGTTTCGCTGAAAGCGTCGGACCGCTCGACCTGACGAACGTCACGAGTCCCGTGGTCTGGTCTGCAGTGACCAACGTGTTTGCCACCCGGTCGTGTAGCGGACGGTGGTGGGTCCCCGGTCCACAGTCGTTCCAGCATGGGGCCGCGGACGTTCCATGCTCGTGGCGAGTCTCCCTACGCATGTGCGGGGAAAGTACAGGTCAGAACTAAAGTCCCTACCCCCCAGAGGCCCGACTCGCGACGACCAGGGTCGGTGAGCCGGCCCTTTTCCTCGCGGACGCCGACGATACCGGTGCGTCGGTCGACTGCCCCGCACTGTCGGGGAATGAGTGAACGTAGTTGATTGTTCAACGATCATGACCCAGACGCATGACACGCTCTCCGACTTCGAAGCCCAGTTCGGCGACCGCCTCGTCCTCGACGAGGACGCCCAGGACCTCCTCTTCCGCGAGGCCCGCACCGCGAACACCTTCAGCGACGAGCCGGTGAGTGACGCCCAGATGCGTGCCGTCTACGACCTCGTGAAGTGGGCGCCCACGTCGATGAACAACCAGCCGCTGCGTGTCGTGCTCGTGCGGTCGGACGAGGCGCGCGCCCGGCTCGTCGAGCACATGTCCGGCAACAACAAGGCCAAGACCCAGGCGGCGCCGCTCGTCGCGATCCTCGCCGCCGACACCGCGTTCCACGACGAGCTCCCCCGCACGTTCCCGCACTTCCCGGGGGCTCGTGACCTCTTCGCGGGCGACGACGCCGCGCGTGAGGACACGGCCCGCCTCAATGCAGCCCTGCAAACGGCCTACTTCATCATCGGCATCCGCGCGGCCGGCCTGGCCGCCGGTCCCATGACCGGACTGGACATGGCGTCCGTGGACCGCGACTTCTTCCCGGACGGTGAGCACCGCACCATCGCCGTGGTCAACATCGGCCGCCCGGGTGAGGACGCCTGGAAGCAGCGCCTGCCGCGGCTCGACTACGAGGACGTCTTCACCACCGTCTGACGACTTGTCGTCCAGGGCCGGACCGACCGCCCCTGCTTCTCCGAGTGGAGCAGGGGCCGGGTCGGGGCCACCTCGCAGGCCGCCGCCGCCGTGCCGGACGACGCCACGGTCCCGAGCGCCACGCCCCACGGGACACCCGGAACCTCGCGTGGCGGCGACCCGTTGGCCGGTCATGAGCACCCTGACCTGCCCCAAGTGCGGATCCGAGATGCGCAACTACGAGCGGAACCAGGTGCACGTCGACCAGTGCACCGGGTGCGGCGGCCTGTTCCTCGACCGCGGCGAGCTCGAGGCGTTGGTCGCCGCCGAGAACGCCTGGCACTCGCAGGTGCCGCCGCAGGCCGCGCCGCCCCAGGGGCAGCCCCAGTACCAGCAACAGCCGCAGTACCAGGGGCAGCCGCAGTACCAAGGGCAGCCGCAGTACCAGCAGGGCCAGAAGCCATGGCGGCAGCCACCGGCGCAGGGCCACCCGGCGCCGTACCGGGCCACCTCGAAGTCGCCCTACGGCGCCTACGGCCAGCGGCGTCGCAAGTCCTTCCTCAGCGAGCTGTTCGACTGAGCCGGTCGCGCGACACCGGCCACCCGGGCGCAGCGGTGGGAGGATGGACGGCGATGCGCAACGAGCCCAGCGGACGTGACAACCCCCGCCGTCCCGCCTTCTTCAGCCCAGCCGCCATGGAGACCCAGGGCGGCACGGTGCCCGACCCCGCCCAGGTGACCGAGATCGCCCACGAGACCGCAGCCGTCCTGGTGGGGACCGGGCGGGCCGCGGAGGACCCGGAGCTCACCGAGCGGCTCGTCGCGCTCGTCGACGAGCTCGGGCTCTCGACGGTCGCCGAGCTGTGGGCCGACCGGCCGGCGCGCAGCCTGCCCGGTGCGCTGTGGCGGCTCTACGCCCTGCGGGAGTGGGTGCAGCGCAACCCCGAGGAGGCCAGCGCCGACTATGCCGCCGGGATGCGCTTCACCGACGTCAACCACGTGGTCGCGGGCGTGGCCGAGCCGCCCGGTCCCGCAGAGCTGCAGGCGCTCACCGACGCCGTCCTGCGAGGGGTGTTCTCCGGGGACCTCGACCTCGCGCTGCAGCGCGCGGCGGCGTTCTGCCGGGTCGTCTCTGCCGGCCGTGCCGACCGGGCGCACAGCACCGACGTGACGGACCGCGAGGCCGCCGGGCGGCAGACGCGACGGGCCGCGAACATGCTCACCACGGCCGAGGACCTCGAGGCCGGCGCCCACCTGTGGCGGGCCGGCGAGCTCACCTGAACGGCCCCTTGTGCCCGGTGCCCTGTGGACCCGGGAACATTCCCCCGGGTCCGCGGGTTACAGTCGGACGTGCGCCGGGCCGCGGTAGCCCCGGGTCCCAACTGAAGCCGCTACGAGCGGCCACGCGCCGTGAGGCGCTCCCGGCCCGGCGCATGACCCTCCTTCGTTCAGGCCCCCGCCTGGGCGGCTGCCTGTGCACCTGTGCAGGCTGCGACGTGGGCCCCGGCGTCGTCGCGGGCCGTCGCGCGGGAGCGCCGACCCGGACCGGACCAGCCGCAGACGGCGCACGTCGCGTGCGCGAAGGACCCCCGCTCCTGCAGGACCACCTCGGTGCCGGCCCGCACGGGAATGGTCGGGGCGCCGCCCGCAGGGGACGGCAAGGGCTCGCTACCCGGCATACGCCCATCATCCGCCACCAAGGAGCACTCGGCGCGGGGGAGTGTCCGCCGCCGAGGAGCAACCGCCGCCGAGGAGCAACCGCCGCCGAGGAGCAACCGGCGCGGGGAGTGTCCGGCGCCGCCGGAGTAACTAGTCACTACCGGAATCCATGACTCGGATGGGTGGTTCTGCGGCTCTGGCGGTCAAGAGATGGCAAAGGACGTTGCCACCCACGCAGCCCGCTCCGTTAGCGTCGTTCCATGACCACGGACCCGGACGCCGGTGGCGACCTCACCGACGACGCCCTGCAGGACGAGATCGAGCTCGTCGGGGACCTCGTGGTCGCTGCGTCCGCGAGCGAGCGGCCCCTGACCGACGAGGAGATCGACCGCGCGCTCGGCCTCGTGCGGGGCCACCGCACCGCGCCCGCAGGGGGGCCGGCGGCGCCGCACCGCTCCGCGACCCGCCTGCACGTCTGACCTGACCTGCACGTCTGACCTGCACGTCCGATCTGTTGCTCTGACGTCCACGCCCGACCACGACGTCAGGCCGGCACACCTGACTCGCACGTCTCGCGAGTCCCACGCCCGGGATCTGGGGGCGGTGCAAGGAGCGGTGCGCACGGAGCATCCGGGTTGCGCTCCTGATCGCCCTTGCCCGTAGCATCGTCTCCGGCCATCCCCCCGCCTGACCGGAGAGAACCGTGGGCTTTCGCCTCACCCCCCAGGAGAACAGCTTCTACGACCTGTTCGCCAAGTCCGCCTCGAACCTCGTCGAGGGCTCGCGTGAGCTGACCAAGATGCTCGGCGCCGGGACCGACGAGCGTGACTCCATCGCGACCCGCATGCGCGAGATCGAGCACGCGGCCGACGAGGCGACCCACGAGATCATCCGCAAGGTCAACAGCTCGTTCATCACCCCGTTCGACCGCGAGGACATCCACGGCCTGGCGTCCGCGCTCGACGACTGCATGGACCTCATGGACGCGGCCGTCGACCTCATCGTGCTGTACCGCGTCGGCGACCTCCCCGCCGGTGTCTCCGACCAGGTCGAGGTGCTCTCGCGCATGTCCGAGCTGACCGCCGAGGCCATGCCGCGGCTGCGCTCGATGAAGGACCTCTCCGAGTACTGGATCGAGATCAACCGCCTCGAGAACCAGGCCGACCAGACCTACCGCCGCCTCCTCGCGGGCCTCTTCAACGGTGACTTCGGCAACGACGCCATCACCATCATGAAGCTCAAGGAGGTCGTCGAGGAGCTCGAGGCCGCGGCCGACGCGTTCGAGAGCGTCGCGCACAAGGTCGAGAGCATCGCGGTCAAGGAGTCCTGAGCCACCTCATGGAATGGCTTCCGGTCGGGATCGTCATCGCCCTGGCGATGGGGTTCAACTACACCAACGGCTTCCACGACGCCGCCAACGCGATCGCCACCTCGGTGTCGACGCGCGCGCTCACCCCGCGCGTGGCCCTCGCGATGGCCGCCGTCGCCAACCTCTGCGGTGCGTTCTTCGGCAAGAAGGTCGCCGACACCGTGGGCAAGGGCATCATCGACGCCCCCGTCGGCACGACCGGCCTGGTCATCGTCGCGGCTGCCCTCATCGGCGCCATCGGGTGGAACCTGCTGACCTGGTGGTACGGCCTGCCCTCGTCGTCCTCGCACGCCCTCATCGGCGGGCTCGGCGGCGCGGCCCTGGCTGCCGGCGCCACCGTCAAGTGGCACGGCATCTGGGAGAAGGTCGTCATCCCGATGGTGCTCTCGCCGGTCGTCGGCGTGATCCTCGGCTACATCGTCATGACGATCATCCTGTGGCTCTTCCGTCGCGCCCAGCCCGGCAAGGTCTCGCGTGGCTTCCGCTACGCCCAGACCGCCTCGGCCGCCGCGATGGCGTTCGGCCACGGCCTGCAGGACGCGTCCAAGACCGTGGGCGTCGTCGTCCTCGCGCTCACCGTGGGCGGGTACCACTCGGGCAACACCGTGCCGCTGTGGGTGCTGCTCATCTCCGCGGTGGTCATCTCCCTCGGCACGTATGCCGGTGGGTGGCGGATCATGCGCACCCTCGGCCGCCGGATCATCCACCTCGACCCGCCGCAGGGTTTCGCTGCAGAGACGACCGCGGCCTCGATCCTGTACGTCGCGGGCCTGGCGTTCGGCGCCCCGATCTCGACGACGCACACGATCACGTCGGCGATCATGGGCGTCGGCGCGACCAAGCGGCTGTCGGCCGTGCGCTGGGGCGTGGCCGGCAACATCGTCGGCGCGTGGGTCCTGACCTTCCCGGGTGCCGGCATCGTCGCCGCCCTCGGCTTCTGGATCATCCACCTCTTCGTCTGACCCGCTCTGGTACTCCGCACCCCCGTCGGTGCGCTCTTCCCACTTGTTGCCACCAAGTGGTCACTCGGGACCGGTTTCGGTGTTGCGGTGACCACGACGTGGCAACAAGTCGAGGTTGAACGGATCCCGGGACGAGCCCAGTGCGGCTGTCCACAGTCGTCCCGCAGGCCGCAAGGTCGTCCACAGTCACGAACGCGTCCCTGTCCCGCGGGCCCCGGCCGAGTCAGGGTCGGAACGTGCGCACCACCCCGGAGGCCGCGTGGCTCGCGCTTCCCCAGCCGTTCCTGGCGCGGGAGGCGCGGGCAGTCGGGCTGACCAGCACCGCGATCGCGGGTGCGGTGCGGCGAGGCCAGCTCGTGGTGCCCGCCCCGCACGTGTATGCCGCCAGCGAGGCGTGGTCGGCCCTGTCGCCCGTTGCGGCGCACCTGGGCCTCGCCCGCGCGGGGCAGGTCTCGGTGGCCGGCTCGGTGGTCAGCCACGCCACGGCTGCGCTCCTCCACGGACTCCCGCAGCCGTGGGGACCCATGGGCTCGAGTGTCTGCCTCACGGCGCTGCAGACGACCCGCACCGCGGCGACCGAGGACTGGCGGCGAGTCCTCGACGGTGCACTGTCTCCCGATGACGTCACCGAGGTCGATGGCGTTCGCGTGACGACGGTGGCCCGGACTGTGATCGACTGCCTGCGAACCCTTCGGCTGCGAGACGGCTTGGCGATCGCCGACGTCGCGTTGGGTCGGGGGCTGGTCGCCGAGGAGGAGCTGCGGGCCGTGCGCTGCCGCCAGCGCAGGTGGCCGGGCATACGGACCGCCGACCTGGGCATCGTGCTGGCTGACGGTCGGCGCGAGTCCTGGCTTGAGTCCGCGTCGGTGGCGACGGCGGTCGCCCTCGGATGGCCGCCCCCGATGAGCCAGGTCTCGATTCACCGGCTCGACGGATCTTTCGTCGGCAGGGTGGACCTGCTCTGGGGCGGTCTCGGCATCGTGGGCGAAGCCGACGGGCGGAGCAAGTACCTCGGCAGCTTCGACGAGCAGTGGGACGCCGACCGCGCGGCGACCTTCATTCTGCGCGAGCGCGACCGGGAGCGTGAGCTCGAGTCGATGGGTCTCGTGGTGGCGCGGTGGGGGACGGCCGAGCTGCGTGACGGAGGCGCGGGTCTCGACGCCGCCCTCGTGCGGGCGCGTCGACGTGCGGACGCAGCTCGCGTGCGGTGCTCGTGGCGGCTGGACCAGGGGGACGGGCTGAGGGACTGGCGTGACATGCCACCTGGCCTCCGCATCCCCGCCCACTTGTTGCCACGAGGTCGTCACCCGGGACGCCGAAACCCCACCTGGTGACCATCAGATGGCAACAAGTGGGGTTTTGGGTGGTCGCGATGGGTCAGCCGAAGCGGCCGGAGATGTAGTCCTCGGTGGCCTTCACGCTGGGGTTGTTGAAGATCTTCTGGGTGTCGTCGACCTCGATCAGCTTGCCGGGCTTGCCGGTCGCGGCGAGGTTGAAGAACGCCGTCTGGTCCGAGACCCGCGCAGCCTGCTGCATGTTGTGGGTCACGATGACGATCGTGTACGTCTCCTTGAGCTCGGAGATGAGGTCCTCGATCGCGAGGGTCGAGATCGGGTCGAGGGCGGAGCACGGCTCGTCCATGAGCAGCACCTGCGGCTCGACCGCGATCGCCCGGGCGATGCACAGGCGCTGCTGCTGACCACCGGAGAGCCCGGCGCCGGGCTTGTCGAGCCGGTCCTTGACCTCGTTCCAGAGGTTCGCGCCCTGCAGCGACTTCTCCACGACCTCGTCGAGCTTCTTGCGTCCCTTGACGCCGTTGAGGCGCAGCCCGGCAGCGACGTTGTCGTAGATCGACATCGTCGGGAACGGGTTCGGCCGCTGGAAGACCATGCCGACGGTCCGTCGCACGGCCACCGGGTCGACGTTCGAGGCGTACAGGTCCTGGTCGTCGAGCATGACCTTGCCCTCGACGCGTCCGCCGGGGATGACCTCGTGCATGCGGTTCAGGGTGCGCAGGAACGTCGACTTGCCGCAGCCGGACGGTCCGATGAACGCGGTCACCGACCGCGGCTCGACCGTCATGGTCACGCCCTCGACGGCCTTGAAGGCGCCGTAGTAGACGTTCAGGTCACTGACGTCGATTCGCTTGGCCATGGGGTTGTTCGTCCTTCGGGATGGGATGTGGTCTCAGGGGATGTCGGGGGAGTGGTGGGCCGGCGCCGCCTCGTCGCGGTATGCCGTGTGCCGCACGGTGGGGCTACTTCTTCACCGAGCCGAAGCGGGCGACGACGCGTCCGGCGAGGTTGAGCAGCAGCACGAGCAGGATGAGGGTGAGCGCAGCCGCCCACACGCGGTCGACCGCCGGCTGCAGGCTCTCGGTGCGGTCCTGGTTGATCATCGTCGGCAGGGTCGCCATGTAGCCGCCGAAGAGGTCGGTCGCGATCGACTTGGTGTACGGGCCGAGGATCAGCAGCGGCGCGGTCTCGCCCATGACCCGGGCCAGGCCGAGCAGGATGCCGGTGATGATGCCGGAGAAGGCGGTCGGCAGGACGACCCGGGCGATGGTGCGCCACTTCGGGACGCCCAGCGCGTACGACGCCTCGCGCAGCTCGTTCGGGACGAGCTTGAGCATCTCCTCGGTCGAGCGCACGACGACCGGGATCATCAGCAGCACCAGCGACAGGCAGACGGCGAAGCCCACCCGCTGGAACCCGAACGTGGTGACCCACACGGCATACACGAACAGGCCGGCCACGATCGAGGGGACGCCCGTGAGGATGTCGACCATGAACGACACCGCCTTGGCGAACCGGCCGCGGCCGTACTCGACGAGGTAGATGGCCGTCATCACGCCCAGCGGCACCGAGATGGCCGCGGTGACCAGGCCCTGGATCAGGGTGCCCTGGATGGCGTGGACGGCGCCGCCGCCCTCGTGGCGGGAGGTGATGCCCTTCTGCGAGTTGGTCCACCACTGCGGCTCGAGCAGCAGGTGGAAGCCCTTGGACACCACGGTCCACAGGATCCAGACGAGCGGCACGAGCGCGAGGGCGAAGGCGAGCCACATGACGACTCGCGCGAGCAGGTCCTTCGCCTCGCGGCCGCGAGCAGGGTGGCCGAGGACGGGCACGGGGCCACCGGGTCGGGAGGACCCGGTCGAGCCGACGGTGCGGCCTGTGGCGACGGTGTCGGTGCTCATTCGGTGAAGGCCTTCCTGCGCTCGATGACGACCCGCGCGACCGCGTTGACCACGAAGGTCAGGACGAAGAGCACGAGGCCCGCCGCGATGAACGCACCCGTCTTCGCGGGGGAGTCGAACTCGCTGGCGTTGTTGGCGATCCGCGAGGCGAAGGTCTC
This sequence comes from Pedococcus sp. NPDC057267, assembly GCF_042668795.1. Classification (NCBI taxonomy): domain Bacteria; kingdom Bacillati; phylum Actinomycetota; class Actinomycetes; order Micrococcales; family Intrasporangiaceae; genus Pedococcus; species Pedococcus sp. NPDC057267. Next base: position 24,693 of record NZ_JBHUYG010000023.1, read on the forward strand.
ACCGCCGTTGAGCAGCGACCAGCTCCACGGCGTCCCGGGCGCCAGGGACGACACGATGATGGTGACGGCGATCGTCTCGCCGAGCGCCCGGCCCAGGGCCAGCATGGCCGCGGAGATCACGCCGGGCCGGCCGAACGGCAGCACCGCGGTGCGGATCATCTCCCACTGCGTCGCGCCGAGGGCCAGTGCGCCCTCCTTGTGCGCCGTCGGGGTCTGGGCGAAGACCTCGCGTGACAGGGCGGTGACGATCGGCAGGATCATGATCGCGAGCACGACGCCGATGAACAGAATCGTGCCGCCGCTGGTGGACGTGTTGGAGAACAGCGGGAACCACGACAGGTGGTCGGTCAGCCAGCTCTGCACCGGGTCGAACTTGGGTCCGAACGTCTTCAGGCCCCACAGGCCGTAGACGATCGACGGGACCGCGGCGAGCAGGTCGACGAGGTTGGCGGCCGGGCGCGACAGCCAGCGCGGCGAGTACTGGGTGATGAACAGGGCGACGCCGACGCCGACGGGGACGGCGATCAGCATGGCGATCGTGGAGGCCACGACGGTGGTCCACAGCAGCTCGAGGATGCCGAACCGCAGGTTGCTCGGGTCGCCGACCGCCCACTCGCGTGACGTGAGGAAGTTGACCTTGTCGTCCGCGATGGCGGGGATCGCCTGCCACAGCAGGAAGAGGCCGACGAGGGTGACGATGCCGATGACGAGGCCGCCCGAGGCCTTGGCTGCGTCGCCGAACAGGCGGTCGCCGAGCCGTCCGGTTCCTGCGCGGTCGCCCTGCAGGTCGCCTTCGAGCGTCCTTCCGGTCACTGTTGCCACTGGGATGCCTCTGGGATGTGGGGGATGTGGGGATCTGGTGGTGCTGTGGTGGTGCGCCGTTGCGGCACGGCTGCCGCAGGGGTCGGTTGTGCTGCGCGGGGGGACGCAGCACGGGTGCCGCGGGGCCGGTCGGCCCCGCGGCACCCGGTCGGTCAGGACAGCGCGGAGATCGCGGCCTCGACCTTGGACTGCACCTCGTCGGGGAGCGGCGCGTAGCCGATCTCCTCGAGGGACTGCTGGGTCTGCTTGTCGGCGAAGTGCTTGAGGAAGGCCTTGGTCAGCGCGGTCTTCTTCGGGTCCTTGCCCTTGGAGCAGACGATCTCGTAGGTGACGAGGAGGATCGGGTACGCACCGGCCTCCTTGGTGGCGTAGTCGAGCTTGAGGCGCAGGTCGTTGCCCTGGCCGTCCTGCTTGGCGGCCGCCACGGCCTTGCCCACGGACTCGCCGGTGAGCTCGACGGCGCCGCCGCCGTTGTCGATCTGCGCGATGCCGAGCTTGTTGTCCTTGGCGTAGGACCACTCGGCGTAGGTGATGCCGCCCTCGGTCGACTTGACCGCGTTCGCGACACCGTCGGACTTCGGCTTGCCCTCACCCTTGCCGGTCCAGGTCTTGCCCGGCTCGGCCGGCCAGTCCTTGGGGGCGGCGGCGTTGAGGTACTTGGTGAAGTTCTCGGTCGTGCCCGACTCGTCGGAGCGGAAGAAGACCTTGACCGGCTCGTTCGGCAGGGTGACGCCGGGGTTGACGGCGGCGATCGCCTTGTCGTTCCAGGAGGTGATCTTGCCGGTGAAGATCTGCGCGGCGACGGCCGGCGTCAGGACGAGCTTGTCGACGCCCTTGAGGTTGTACGAGATCGCGATCGGGCCGGTCACCATCGGCAGGTTCCAGGCGGGCGACCCGCAGTACTTGGCGGCCTCGTCGGCCTCGATCTTGCCGTCCTTCGGCTTGGTCTTGAGCGCCGAGTCGGAGCCGGCGAAGTCGACCTGGCCGGCGATGAACTGCTTGATGCCGGCGCCGGAGCCGGTCGGGTTGTAGTTGACCGTCGTGCCCGAGCAGGCGTCCTGGAAGCTCGAGATGGCCTCCTCGATCGCGTTCTTCTGGGCGGACGAGCCCTCGGCGTTGAGCGTGCCGCCGCCCTGGGGGCAGTCGGCCGACGCGGCGCCCGAGGAGGACGACGACGAGCCGGAGGCGCTGGCGCCGGAGCCGGTGTTGTTGTCGGAGCCGCACGCGGACAGCGCGATGGAGCCGACCAGGGCCACGCTGGCCACGAGGCCGAGACGCTGGATCTTCACGGTGTTCAAACCTCTCCACAGGGGAAACTCGGGGCGGGCGCACTGCCCGACGACCCTGAAGGTAGGGAGGGTTGGTGACGCGGCGGCCCGTCGTAGGTGAACGGACGGTGAACAACACCCAGACTCTGGACGGCGGCCCCAGCACGGCCACCCGACGGCCGGGTGAACGGAGGGTCAGGATTCGGTCAGGTCCCGGACGAAACCGCAGGTCAGGGCAGGTGCCGCTCGACGGCGACGACCTGGGCGCCGACCCCTGTGCCGGCGAGGTGGACGACCAGCACCTCACCCTTGGCCATCTTCTCGGCAGCGGCCCGGCCCAGCGCCTCGCCGGTGGCGCCGGCGTCCGGTTCGGTGGCGTCGACGCGCTCGCGCAGGCGGGCCAGCAGGTCGGGGAGCACCGGGCCGTGGCTGCACAGGGCCGACGGCACGCCGCGCTCGAGCAGCCGCTCGAGGTGCCGCCCTGCTCGGGTCGGGTCGGCCTCGTAGCCCTCCTCGCTGAGCCCGTCCTTGGTGCGCAGCGGTATGCCGCGCAGCGCGGCATACGGGCGCACCGTGTCGGTGCAGCGCACCGACGGTGAGCTGACGAGCCGGCGCACCGCGTATGCCGCGAGCAGGGCCGCCAGCTGCGCGGCCCGGTCGCGTCCCGCAGGGCTGAGGGGGCGCAGCGGGTCCTGCCCGGTCCAGGAGCCGCGCCCGACGGCGTGCGCGTGCCGCACCAGTGCGAGCGGCCAGGTGGTCAGGGTGCCGGCCTTGTCGGCCCGCACCAGGGCACGCAGCTGGTCGCGGTCGCGGGCGTAGTCGAGCCGGTCCGAGGCGGCGACGACGTCGAGCCAGCGGACCTCGTCCACCTCGTTGGTGAGCGGCCCCGGCGGCCGCGTGGCCTCGGCGGCCCAGTAGCGCACCTCCTTGGTGGCGGGCTGCCCGTCACCGTCGAGCACGGTGTACGTGGCGCCGGGCAGTGGTCGCCCGAGGCCCACCTCGAGCGAGGTCTCCTCCGCGGTCTCGCGCACCGCCGCCACCGGCCAGGGCTCGCCCGGGTCGAGCTTGCCCTTGGCCCACGACCAGTCGTCGTACTTGGGCCGGTGCACGAGGGCGACCTCGAGCTGGCCGCGTCGACGTCGCCAGGGCAGCGTCCCGGCGGCCGGGATGGGGGCGCTCAACGGCGGCGGGCCTTGCGGCGGCGCTTGGTGTGCTGCTCGATCAGCGTGGCCTGCAGGTCGAGCAGCGGCTCGCCGTCGGGTCCGGTGTTGACGCGGGTCCACCGGCCGTCGGACCCGAGGCGCCAGTGGGCGTACTCGTCGCTCATGCCACGCGCCAGCAGCCAGCGCAGGTCCTCGACGTGCCGGGGCTCGGCGATGCGGACCAGTGCCTCGACCCGGCGGTCGAGGTTGCGGTGCATCATGTCGGCGCTGCCGATCCACACCTCCGGCTCGCCACCGCCCCCGAAGTGGAAGACGCGGGAGTGCTCGAGGAAGCGGCCGAGCACCGAGTGCACCTCGATGTTCTCGGACAGCCCCTCGACCCCGGGCCGCAGAGCGCAGATCCCGCGCACCCAGACGTCGACGTGCACGCCGGCCATGGACGCCCGGTAGAGCGCGTCGATGACCTGCTCGTCGACGATCGAGTTCACCTTGATCTGGACCAGGCCGGGCCGGCCGGCCTTGACGTGCTCGATCTCGGCCTCGATCCGCTCGACGAGCCCGCTGCGGATCGACCGGGGGGCGACGAGCAGCCGCTTGAACTTGCTGCGCGGCGCGAACCCGGAAAGCTGGTTGAACAGCCTGGCCAGGTCGTCACCGACCTGCGGGTCGGAGGTGAGCAGCCCGAAGTCCTCGTAGAGCCGGGCGGTCTTGCCGTTGTAGTTGCCGGTGCCGATGTGGCAGTAGCGGCGCAGGCCGCCGTCGCTCTCCTGCCGCACGACCATGCACAGCTTGGCGTGGGTCTTGAGGCCGACGATGCCGTAGACCACGTGGACGCCGGCGTGCTCGAGCTTGCGGGCCCAGGAGATGTTGTTCTGCTCGTCGAAGCGGGCCTTGATCTCCACGATGGCCAGCACCTGCTTGCCCGCCTCCGCCGCGTCGATGAGCGCGTCGACGATGGGCGAGTCGCCGCTCGTGCGGTAGAGGGTCTGCTTGATGGCGAGCACGTGCGGGTCGGCGGCAGCCTGCTCGATGAAGGCCTGCACCGACGTCGAGAACGAGTCGTAGGGGTGCTGCAGCAGGACGTCCTTGTCGCGGACGACCGGGAGGATGTCCGACGCCTTCGAGCTCTCTGCCGGGGCGAGGTCCGGGTGCGACATCCCCCGGAACGGCGGGTACCGCAGGTCGGACCGCTCGAGGTCGGCGACGAGGTTGAGGCTGCGCAGGTCCAGCGGGGCCGGGAGCCGGTACACCTCGCTCTCGCTCACGCCGAGCTCGCGCACGAGCATGTCGAGGACGTGGTCGTCGATGAGCTCGTCGACCTCGAGGCGCACGGGCGGGCCGAACCGGCGCCGGGTGAGCTCCTTCTCGAGCGCGGCAAGGAGGTTCTCGGCGTCGTCCTCCTCGACCTCGAGGTCCTCGTTGCGGGTGACGCGGAAGGTGAAGTGCTCCTGCACCTCCATGCCCGGGAAGAGCATGTCGAGGTGGGCGGCGATGACGTCCTCGAGCGGGACGAACCGGGTGTGGAAGAGGTCGGCGGTCACGGGCTCGCCGGCCTCGGGCTCGATGTGCAGAAGCCGGGGCAGCAGCGGCGGCACCTTGACCCGGGCGAAGTGCTCCTTGCCCGTCTTGGGGTTCACCAGGACGACGGCGAGGTTGAGCGACAGCCCCGAGATGTAGGGGAACGGGTGCGCCGGGTCGACGGCCAGCGGGGTGAGGACGGGGAAGACCTGCTCGGTGAACTGCTCGGACTGCAGCGCGCGCTCGTCGTCGCTGAGCTCGTCCCAGCGGACGATCGAGATGCCCTCCTCCTCGAGGGCCGGCTGCACCTTGTCCTTGTAGACGGCCGTCTGCATCGCCTGCAGCTCGTGCGCGACCAACGAGATCTGCTCGAGCACCTCCCGCGGCTCCAGCCCGGATGCGGAGCGCACCGCGAGCCCGGTGGCGATGCGGCGCTTGAGGCCGGCCACCCGGACCATGAAGAACTCGTCGAGGTTCGACGTGAAGATGGCGAGGAACCGGGCCCGCTCCAGCAGCGGGACCGTCTCGTCGGCGGCCATCTGCAGCACGCGCTCGTTGAACTGCAGCCAGGAGATCTCGCGGTCGAGGAACCGGTCGGCCGGCAGCCCGCTGTCGTCCTGCCACCCGGCCGACTGCACGACCCGCATGAACCGGCCGTTCGCGGCACGCGGCTGCGCGCTCGCGATCGACACCTCGTGGCCGGACTCGTCGGTGTCGAAGGTGTCGGCGTCGTCGGCCTCGGTGGTCACGCTCATGCGGTCATCCTCACAGGGGGCGGTGAACGGGACGCGAATACATCACGTCGACCATGATGCTGCGGAATCCCAGTCCCGTGTAGGTGCGTATCGCCGCCGCGTTGTCGCCGTCCACGTAGAGGACGACCTCCGGGAGGCCCAGCCTGGCCAGGTGTGCCAGGCCGAGGGCCGTGACCGGCTTGCCCAGGCCGCGGCCCTGGTGCTCGGGGTGCACGCCCACGACGTACACCTCGCCGGCCGTCGCTCCGGGCTCGAGCGTCGACCGCTGCTCGGGGTCGACCTTGGTCCAGTGGAACGCAGCGACCGCGTCGGGAGCCTCGGCGGTGCCCACGAGGATGAACCCCGCGGGGTCGAACCAGTCCTGCGCCATCCGGTCGTGCAGGTCGGCCAGCGTCATCCGGCCCTGCTCGGGGTGGTGGGCGAACGCCGCGGCGTTCGTGGCCAGCCACGCCTCCTCGTCCCTTCCCGGCTCGAACGCCCGCGCGGTGTAGCCGGCCGGGAGCGTGGTGGCGGGCGACGTGGCGTCGTCCTGGCTGAGGGGGCGGGACATCTTGTGCAGCTCGCGGACCGGCTCGAGGCCGGCCGCTGCCGCGAGGGCGCGGGCGGCCGGGAGGTTCCCGTGGGCCCAGAGGCGCGCCTCGCCCGCTTCGGCCAGCACCGCCTCGAGCAGCGCCCGACCGATGCCCGTACGCCGGTGGCCCGGGTCCACGACGAGCTCGCCCGAGGGGCCCTCGTCGCCGCCGCTGGCCCCGCCGGGGTCCCCGTCGCCTTCGCCGGCCTCCCCGTCGTCGCCGGCGAGCTGGGCGTACCCCGCCAGCTGGTCCCCGGCATACGCGAGCAGGTGGCGCACACGGCCGGGGCCGGCGGCGAGGTCGAACAAGGTCTGCTCCGACAGGGCGCCCACGCCGTCGGCCTGCGTCGCGCGCGCGGCGAGGGAGCGGACGGCGTCGCGCTCATGGGGGGTCAGGGCATCGGTGGGACGGACTCGAGGTGACGGCACGGAGAGCATTGGACCACGCCGCCTCCTGCATCTTCCCTAACGCGCAGGGTGCCGTTAGCGTGCACGGGACCGGCCCACCTGCCGGGTCCCTCCTCCGCACAAGGACGCACACATGACCTCTCTGCGCACCCGACGCCTGTCGGGAGTCGTCGCCGTGGCCGCCATGGCTGCCGCCGGCCTGGCCATGACCGGGGGCAGCTCCACGGCTGCCGCGAACGGCCCGACCATGGACATCCAGCTGCTGTCGTTCAACGACTTCCACGGCAACCTGCAGCCGCCGTCGGGCTCGAGCGGCCGCATCGTCACCGGGCACACGCTCGGCACGGACAAGGCCGGCAACCCCATCGCCGTCGACGTCACGAAGGACGCCGGGGGCGTGGAGTACCTCGCCACGCACCTGAAGCAGGCCAGGCAGGGTCACCCGTACTCGCTGACCGTCGCCGCCGGCGACCTCATCGGCGCCTCGCCCTTCCTGTCCGCCGCGTTCCACGACGAGCCGACCATCGAGGCCATGAACGCGCTCGGGCTCGACGCGAGCGCCGTGGGCAACCACGAGTTCGACGAGGGCTACAAGGAGCTCCAGCGGATGGCGAACGGCGGCTGCCTCGACGACGGCGCCGGCGCGAACAACCAGGACTCCTGCCCCGGTGGCAAGACGTTCACGGGCGCGAACTTCGACTACCTCGCCGCGAACGTCGTCTACGCGGGCACCAACAAGACGATCCTGCCTCCCTACACGATCAAGAACATCAAGGGCGCCAAGATCGGCTTCATCGGCATGACGCTCAAGGACACCCCGTCCATCGTCACGGCCGCCGGCGTCGCGGGCCTGCAGTTCAAGGACGAGGTCGCCACCGCCAACGCGCTCGTGCCGGTCCTGCGCGCGCAGGGCGTCAACGCCATCGTCGTGCTCATCCACCAGGGCGGGACGCCGAACCAGGAGACCTGGTACGACGCGAACAACAACCCGTACAAGGTCAACCCGACCTACGACTACACGTGCGCCAAGGGCGGCAGCCTCGCCGCCGACAGCCCGATCATCCCGATCGCCAAGGGCCTCGACCCGGCCATCGACATGATCGTGTCCGGCCACACCCACCAGCCGTACGTGTGCGACATCAAGGACCCGGCCGGCCAGCCGCGCATGGTCACCTCGGCGTCGTCGTTCGGCCGCCTGTTCACCGACACCGAGCTCACCTACGACCGGCGGACCCAGGACATCGTCCGCACGTCCGTGCAGAGCGCCAACATGGTCGTCACCCGTGACGTCCCGAAGGACCCGGCCGAGACCAAGATCATCAGCGACTACTCGGCCCTGGCCCGCCCGATCGCGAGCCGCGTGCTCGGGCACATCACGACCGACGTGACCCGCACGGGCAACGCCGGTGGCGAGTCCCAGCTCGGTGACCTCATCGCCGACGCGCAGCTCGCCGACCCGTCGGTGGTGACCGCGGGCAAGACCCCGGACATCGCGTTCATGAACCCCGGCGGCATCCGCGCCGACCTCACCTACGCCAACAGCCCGTACGGCGAGGCCCCCGGTGACGTCACCTTCGAGGAGGCGTTCACGGTCCAGCCGTTCAACAACTACCTCGTGTCGCTCGACCTCACCGGCGCCCAGGTCAAGCAGCTGCTCACCGAGCAGTGGAGCGGGGCCAACTCGGGCAGCGGCAAGAAGATCTTGCAGGTCAACAAGGACTTCAACTACACCTACTCGGGCACCACGCTCGGGACGGTGACGCTCAAGGGGCAGCCGCTCGTCGACACCCAGACCTACCGCATCGTGACGAACAACTTCCTCCAGGGCGGCGGGGACAACTTCCCGACCATGGCCAAGGGGACGAACGTCTACTACGGCGGCCTGGACATCGACGCGTTCGCCAACTACCTGTCGGCGAGCTCGCCCTACACCCCGGGTCCGCTGACCCGGATCACGGCCAACTGAGACGGGGGCCTCGCGCCCCGGCCGACGGCGACGGCGCCCCACCCGAGAGCGGGTGGGGCGCCGTCCGCGCACGTGTCGGCGTCAGGCGTCGGCCGCGATGTCCTCGGCGGGCACGAACCGGTAGCCGACGTTGCGCACGGTCCCGATGAGGACCTCGTACTCCGACCCGAGCTTGGCCCGCAGGCGCCGGACGTGGACGTCCACGGTGCGGGTGCCCCCGTAGTAGTCGTACCCCCACACCTCCTGCAGCAGCTGGGCGCGGGAGAACACGCGGCCCGGGTGCTGGGCGAGGTACTTCAGGAGCTCGAACTCCTTGTAGGTCAGGTCGAGCAGGCGGCCCTTCACGCGGGCCGAGTACGTGGCCTCGTCGATCGTGACGTCACCCGAGGTGATCTGCACCTCCTCGGGCTCCTGCGCCTCGGCGATGCGGCCCACGGCCAGGCGCAGCCGCGCCTCGACCTCGGCCGGGCCGGCGGACTCGAGCAGCACGTCGTCGACGCCCCACTCGGCCGTGATGCCGGCGAGCCCACCTTCGGTGAGGATCGCGAGCAGCGGCACGGACATGCCGCTGGCACGCAGCACCCGGCACAGCGACCGCGCCACGGCCAGGTCACGGCGGGCGTCGAGCAGCACCGCGTCGGCGGGGGGAGCATCGACCAGCGCGGTCGGCTCGGCCGGGATCACCCGCACCTGGTGGGTCAGGAGCCCCAGGGCCGGCAGCACGTCCGCGCTGGGTGCCAGCGCGTTGGTGAGGAGCAGCAGTCGGGCCATCCCTGCCGATGGTACGGGCAGGCCGATGTGGCCGGGGTGCGGTACGCATGGTGAGATCGTTGTCTCACCAGAGAGGAGCAGGTATGCCGTCCGAGCAGGACCAGCAGTCCGTCACCGTCCGCTACTGGGCGGGTGCCCGTGCGGCCGCCGGCGCGGACTGCGACGTCGTCAGCGGCTGCGTGACCGTGGGCGACGCGCTGGAGGCGGCCACGGCGCTGCGTCCGGGCCTGGCCCCCGTGGCGGCCGTCAGCAGCCTGCTGCTCGACGGCCGGGCCGCCCAGCGGTCCGACGTCCTGCCCGCGGGAGCCGTCGTCGAGGTCCTGCCCCCGTTCGCCGGGGGGTGATGGGAGGATGCGGGCTGTGTCCGAGGTGCCTGAGCAGGAGTCCGCGCCGGTCCTGCCGCTGACCCGTCGCGAGCGGCGGGCGGTGGCGGGGGCGTCGCGGTCCGACCTGCCCAAGCGGGCGCTGGCCGTGCGCCCCGTCTCGATCCTCGCCACCATCGCGTTCGCCGTACTGGTGGCCCTCACGGGCTACGCCAGCCCCCGGTTCGTGGCGCTCGCCGTGGCACTCGGGGGTTTCGTGCTGGCTTGGGGCTGGCCCGTGCTGCTGGGTCTGCCGAGCCCCCGGGGCACCACCACCGTCCTGTCTGCCGGCGTGGCGCTCAGCTCGGCCGCCGTGCTCCTGACCAGCGACGAGCCGTACCTGAAGTGGATGCCCGCGGCGATGGCCGTGGCCGTGCTCGCCGCGTTCGCCCACCAGCTGCTGCGCCGGGACGGCCGCCCACGGCTGACCGAGTCCATCGCCTCGACCGTGGCGGGGCTGGCGATCATCGCCTCGGGCGCTGCCTTCGCGCCCATCCCGCAGTACCTCTACGGCGAGCACGGCCTCGCCGCCGCGATGGCGGGACTCGCGGTCGGTGTCCTCGCGGACCCCCTCATCTCGGTGCCTCGCCTGCGGCAGTGGGCGCTGTTCATCTCCATGTTCGCCGGCGGCCTGGCCGCGCTCCTCGTCGCGCTCGTGGCCGGGGAGCCGACCGCGGGCTCGGGCGCCCTGCTCGGCCTGCTCGCCGCCGCGATCTCCCATGCGGCGCGCCGGGTGCTCGCCCCCCTGCCCGCTGCCCCCCTGCCCCGGGCGCAGCTCGCGTCCGCACTGGCCGCCTCGCTGCTCGTCGGTGTCATCGCCTTCAGCGTCGTGACGTCCCCGGTCTTCTCCGGCTGAGGAGAGCCGGGCCCGCAGACCGGGGTGGTGACGCCGAGGTCAGTAGACGAGCGCCTGGGTGTCCGCCGCCAGGACCTCCTCGACGAAGGCGGCGGCGCCCCGGATCGAGGTGCCGTCGACGAGGTCGGCCACCTCCAGCCCCCGCCGGGCCGCGCACTGGCCGCAGACCGTCAGCGAGCCGGCCGCGAGCACGGCATCGCGCAGCTCGGCCAGCTCTGCGGCATACGGCAGGGTCACCGCCTCCGCCCGCCCCGGCACCGCCAGCCACGTCGCCTCCCCGGTCAGCCAGAGGCTGACCGCCGCCCCGCTGGCGGCCGCGGTGGCGGCCACGGTGAACGCCTGGTTGAGCCGTTCGAGGGCCTCGACGCCGGAGGTGACCTTGACGACCAGACGGGTTCGCGGTTCGGACATGGCCCACAGGCTACGATCTGGCCCGTGCACACGTTCTACATCGCCCTTCTCGTGGTCACGGCCGTCGTGGTGACCTGGTTCGCCGGCTTCGTCGTCTACCGCCTGGTGAAGACGCCGCGCTGATGCAGTTCACCCTCGACCCCGACCTGCCCCGGGAGCTCGCCCCCCTCGCCTGGCTGATCGGGCGCTGGGAGGGGGCGGGTGTCGTCGGCTACCCCACCATCGAGTCGGCCAACTTCGGCCAGGAGATCGAGGTGACCCACGACGGTCGCCCGTTCCTGGAGTGGCACAGCCGGACCTGGCTGCTCGACGACGCGGGGCAGAAGGTCCGACCGCTCGCGACCGAGCTGGGGTTCTGGCGCCCCGTCGAGGGCGGCGAGGTCGAGCTGCTGCTCACCCACCCCACGGGGATCGTCGAGATGTACTACGGCAAGGCCGAGCCGGCCAAGATCGAGCTGCGGACCGACGGTGTCCTGCGCAGCCCGCACGCCAAGGAGTACAACGCCGCCAGCCGGCTCTACGGCCTCGTGAACTCCAACCTGCTCTGGGCCATGGACATGGCTGCCGTCGGCCAGTCGTTGCAGAGCCACGTCTCCGCCGAGCTCAAGCGCGTCGGGTGACCGATGACGACGCGTGCGCGGATCCTCACCGTGTGCACGGGGAACGTGTGCCGTTCGCCCTACCTCGAGCGTGCCCTCCAGACCGAGCTCGACCGCTCCTGGGGGCCCGGTGAGGTGGAGGTGACCAGCGGTGGCACCGGCGCGCTGGCCGCCAACCCGGTCGACGAGGGCTCGCGGGTGCTCATGGACCGGCGCGGCTACCCGTCCGCAGGCTTCGTGGCCCGCAGGCTGCTGCCCGAGCACGTGGCGTCGGCCGACCTCGTGCTGACCGCCACCCGCGCGCACCGCGGCCAGGTCGCCACCCTGCACCCGCGCGCGCTGCGCTACGTCTTCGCGTTCCGCGAGTTCGCCGACCTCCTCGCCGGGATCGACCCGGCCGAGCTGCACGCCTCGTCCGGGTCCGCCTCCGAGCACGTGCAGCGGGTCGTGGCGCTGGCCGCCGGCCAGCGTGGCATGCGACCGCCCCTGTCCGATGCCGAGGCCGACATCATCGACCCCTACCGACGTGGCCCGGAGGTCTTCGAGCAGATGGCCCGGGAGATCGACAGCGCGCTGCCCCCCGTCGTCGCCGCCCTGGGTCGGCCCTGATGGCCCGGCTCACCGAGCGCGCCGGCCTCGTGGCCCTGGCCGCCTTCCTCGTCGTCGACGTGGCCCTCGTCGGCCTGGCGGTCAGCAGCACCCGGCAGCCGGTGGCACGGGGCGGCCAGACGGTCGGCACCCCGTCGGGGGCACTGTCCACCGCACCGGCCCCGGGCCCTTCGACCAGCCCTGCGGGCAGCGCGGCGCCGACCGGCGCGAACGGCGGCGCCGCTGCGGCCGTGGACGTCGTGCCTGTCGCCGTGGGTGTCGTCGGTGTCGACGCCAAGCGGGCGCTGCGCTTCACGCAGGGTTCGTGCGACAAGGGCGGCGCGACGCTGGAGCTCACCACCGACGGCGGCAGGACGTGGGGGCCCCGGTCCGCACCCTTCGACGTCCTCGTCCGCGTTCGCGTGCGCGCTGACGGATCGGCCTTCGCCGTCGGCGCCGACAAGGGCGGCTGCGCCCCTGCGATCAAGCAGACGCGCGCCGTGGACGCCCAGTTCGGCGGCGTTGGAAGCGTGAGCGACGCCTGGTACCGCGACCCCCGCGCCACCGACACGGTGGGGCTGCCCTCCGGCAAGCGGGGCAAGCCCTGCGGCTCGGCCGACGTCATCGACCTCGCCGTCGTCGACAGCGGCGCCCAGGTGCTGTGCGGCGACGGCACGCTGCTCTCGAGCAGGACGGGGTCGTCGTGGCGCACCGTCACGACGGCACGGGGCGCGCTCGCCGTCGCCATCGACGGCTCGGGCCGCTCCTACCTCGTCGTCCCGTCGGTCGACGGGTGCAAGGGCCTGGCAGTCGTCGACAGCGGGTCCCCGACCAAGGCTGCGGGCTGCGTCGTCACCGACCTGGGGAAGGTCGACCCGGGCAGCATCGCGCTCTCGGTCACCCCCGACCGGGCCTGGTTGCGGGTCGGTGACGAGGTGCACACCTCAGCGGCCGACCTGACCGGGTGGACGACCCCGTAGTCCCCGGGTGCGGGCGCGCCTGACCCTCAGGGTGTGAGGGACTTGTCGGTGTAGCTCGCCATGTCGTCGTTCTGCAGGGCGTCCGCCAGCACGCGCATCCCCGGCTCGTCGAGGATGTCGATCGAGGCGCCGACGGGGGAGGTGCCGAACCCGGCGAACGGCGCGGTGACGAAGCTGACGTCGCGGCCGCGCAGGTTGCGCATCGAGAACGCCTCGCTGCGCATCTCGCCCACGGTGAACTTGTCGTCGACGATGAGGTTCTTCGTTCCCGCGTCGACGAACTCCGCCAGCTTGACGGGATTGGTGAGGACGTCCCTGCTCAGCGCCTTGAGCATGAGCGCCTTGATGAACGCCTGCTGGCGACGGCCACGGGAGATGTCGCCCTCGCTGAGGTCCTTGCGCTCGCGGACGAAGGCGAGGGCCTCGGCGCCGTCCATCTCCTGGAAGCCCTTGTGGAACGTGTAGTTCGGCCCGCTGCTGGGCTCCTCGACGTACACGTTGACGCCGCCCACGGCATCGGTCATGGCCTTGAAGCCCTCGAAGTTGCTGATCGCCACGTGGTCGATCGGCACGCCGACCAGCTCCTGCAGCGTGCGCACGAGCAGGGGTGCGCCGCCGTAGGCGAACGCGGCGTTGATCTTGTCCTTGCCGTGGCCCGGTACGTCGACGTAGAGGTCCCGGGGGAAGTGGACCAGCGTGACCTTCGAGCGGTCGCTGGAGACGTGCATCAGGACGATGACGTCCGACCGTGCGCCGGCCAGCCCGGGCCGCGCGTCGGAGCCGATGATCAGGATGTTCTGGGCGTTCTTGGCGTCCGGCTTCCGGGTGGGACCCGGGTCCGCGCCGCTCACGCCGGGGGTGGGGAGCAGGGCCTCCCGCTTGACGTTGGCCGAGACGGTGTGGTTCAGGAAGAGGAGGTATGCCGCGGCACCCCCCACGACGACCAGCACGACGAGCGCGACGAGGACCGCGACGACCTGCCGGGCGCGGTGCCTGCGGCGGGGGGTCGGCGGGGTGGGCCTGGTGTCTTCGAACTCATCGAGCACCCGGACAGTGTAGGTAACCCGGGGGGCATTCCGGGGCAGGACCGTACAGTGGGGACGTGCAGGACGTCGGAGAGCAGCTGCGCGCCCGGGGCCTGAGGATGACCTCCCAGCGGCGGCGCGTGCTCGACGTCGTCACGCGCGAGGGCCACGTGACGCCGGACCGCGTCGTGTCCCTCGTCGCCGCCGACGGGGGTCAGCGGCTGGCCGCGTCCACGGTCTACCGGGCGCTGGAGGCGCTGGAGTCGCTCGGCGTCGTGGCGCACACGCACCTGGACCACCGTGCCCCCAGCTACCACCTCGCCGACCACGCAGGGCACATCCACCTCGTGTGCCGCCGCTGCGGCCGGGTCGAGGAGTGCCCCGAGGCGTTCGCCACGGAGTTCGTCGGGAATGTTCTGGCCGTCAACGGCTTTGTCGCAGACGTGACCCACATGGCCGTCCACGGGGAGTGTGCAGAGTGCAGCCGGTGACAGAACACGTCCGGACCGGGGCGCCCGCCCACCGGTCGCCCCTGTTGTCCCGTCCCGGGGCGGTGGAGGGCGAGGGCCTCGACGCCGGCGTCGCCGCCCACTACGGCAACCCGGTGCGCGAGCAGCGCCTCCTCGCCGAGGGACTGGCGGTCGTCGACCTGTCGCACCGTGGTGTGGTGACCGTCACCGGCCCCGACCGGCTCTCGTGGTTGCACTCGATCACCAGCCAGCAGCTCACCGGCCTCGAGCCCCACGACTCGCGCGAGGCCCTGGTCCTGAGTCCGAAGGGCCACGTCGAGCACGACCTCCACCTCGTCGACGACGGCACGACGACATGGATCACCACGGAGCCGGGGACCTCGGCGGCACTCGCGGCGTGGCTCGACTCCATGCGCTTCATGCTGCGTGTCGAGGTCGCCGACGTCACCGCCGACTGGGCCGTGCTGGGGGAGCCCTCCGGGTCGGAGTCCCGGCCCGGCGAGCCGCTCGCCTGGCGCGACCCCTGGCCCGGGCTGGTGGGCGACACCGCGGCATACGGGCCGGTGGAGGGGCACCCAGCGCGGGGCCGGCGCTGGCGTGAGGTCCTCGTGCCGCGCGCGGAGCTGGCCCGGGCCGTGGGCGACCGCGACCTCGCCGGCACCTGGGCCAGCGAGGCGCTGCGCGTCGCTGCCTGGCGACCGCGTCTGGGCTTCGAGACCGACCACCGCACGATCGCGCACGAGGTCGACCTGCTGCGGACGGCCGTGCACCTGCACAAGGGCTGCTACCGCGGGCAGGAGACCATCGCTCGGGTGCACAACCTCGGTCGGCCGCCGCGGCGGCTGGTGTTCCTGCACCTCGACGGCTCGGGCCACACGCTGCCGGACCGGGGGAGCGCGGTCAGCCTGGACGGCAAGCAGGTCGGCTTCCTCACCTCGGTCGCGCGGCACCACGAGGACGGCCCCATCGGCCTCGCCCTGGTCAAGCGGAACACCCCGGTGGACGCCACCCTCGACGTCGCCGGCGTCAGCGCCGCGCAGGAGGTCGTCGTCGCCCCGTGACGGTTCGCCGGCAGCTCGCGACCTCTCCGACTGCCGCATGACGACGGCCCGCCTCCCCAGGGGACGGCGGGCCGTTCGTTCGCTGCGTGGCGTCGGTCAGACGCGGACGCCCTGGCGGTCGCGGGAACGCTCGCGCCGGCTGCGGTCCGGCGACAGCGGGGCGTACCCCTCGCCGTAGTAGTAGGTCTCGGCGTTGGCACCCCGGGTGGGGATGCGGTTGACGACGATGCCGAGCACGTTGCCGTTGACGCCCTTGATCGAGGCGATCGTCCGGCTGAGCTGCTCCTTGGCCACCACGCCGCACCCCGCCACCACGACGACGCCGCCCGTGATGGTGCTCAGCACCGTCGCGTCGGTGACGGGCAGGACCGGGGGCGCGTCGATGACGACGTAGTCGAACATCTGCTCCAGCTGGCGCAGGACGCGTGCCATGGTCTCGGACCCGAGGAGCTCGCTGGGGTTGGGCGGGATCTGGCCCGCGCCCAGCACCTGCACGCCGGTGTCGCCGAAGGGCTGGATGACGTCCTCGAGGTCGGCCTGGCCGATGAGCACGTTGGTGAGGCCGACCGAGCCCTCCATGCCCATGTACTGCAGCAGGCGGGGTCGGCGCAGGTCGCCCTCGATGACACAGACGCGGGCCCCGGCCGCGGCCATGCTGATCGCGAGGTTGGCCGTGGTCGTGGTCTTGCCCTCGCCCGGCAGTGAGGACGTGAAGACGATCGAGCGGGGGTGGTTGGCCACGTCGACGAACTGCAGGTTCGTGCGCAGGGAGCGGAACGCCTCCGCACGGGGGCCGTGCGGGTCCGACTGGGTGATCAGGGGTTGCTTGGCGCCGTCGTTGGAGAAGGCGATGCCGCCGAGGACCGTCTCGTCGGTCGCGTCCTTGACGTCCCGTTCGCTCTTGACCGAGGTGTCGAACGTGTCGCGGAGCAGGGCCGCCCCGAGGCCGACGAGGAGCCCGAGCACCACCCCGAGGCCGATGTTGCGGGTCGGGTTGGGGCTGATGGGGGCGCCGGGGACGGCGGCCGGCCGGACCACCGAGACCTTCACCGGGCTCGGTGCCGAGTCCGAGACCCGCTCGAGCTCGCCGACGGTGCTGCTGAACTGCTTGCTGACCGCGTCCGCGATCTGTGCAGCCCGCTCCGGGTCGCGGTCGGTGACCAGCACGTCGATGAGGACCGTGTCGAGCGGCACGTCGGAGCTGATCTTGGCGCCCAGGGCGTCTGCCGACATGCCCAGGCCGAGCTGCTTGATGACGGGGTTCAGGACGGTGGGGGTGTTGATGAGGTCCGCGTAGGACTTCACCCGCTGCTGGGTGAAGGTGTTGCCCTGGAGCAGCTGGGCGGAGTCCGAGCCGCCCGAGGTGGAGACGAACAGCTGCGTGCGGGCCTGGTAGGTCTTGGGGCTCGTCAGCGTGAAGAGGGCTGCCAGGGCGACCAGCAGGAGGGTGCAGGCGGCGATCGTGCGCCAACGCTTGCGCACCACCCGGTAGTAGTCGTGAAGGTCCACGGTCCCGCTTTCGCTCTCTGTCCCCCGGGGGTGTCTCCGTTCCCGGTTTGCGCGCGTTTGCGCGCAGGCGGTGCTCAGTGTCCCACACGCTGCAGGCCCTCCGGGGACCCCGACGCGAGCACTCGCTGCCATGATGACGCCATGCCCCCCACCCCCGGCACCCTCATCACGGTCGCGCCCACCGGCGCCGAGCTCGACAAGGCGGACGTCCCGCAGCTGCCCACCACCCTGGAGGAGCTGGTCGAGACGGCCAAGGCCTGCGAGGCGGTCGGGGCCGCGATGATCCACCTGCACATCCGCGACGCGGAGCACCGCCCGACACTCGACCACGGCTACCTGTCGGCCGCGGTCGAGGCGCTGCGCGAGCAGACGTCGCTCGTCGTGCAGCTGTCGACCGGGGGCTCCGTCCACGACCCGCTCGAACAGCGGCTGACCGTGCTCGACGCCGAGCCCGACTCGTGCTCCCTGACCTGTGGCACCACGAACTTCGGCGACGACGTGTTCCTCAACCCGTGGGGCTTCATGTCGGACCTGTACGTGCAGGCGCAGGAGCGCGAGGTCGTCCCCGAGTTCGAGCTCTTCGACCTCGGCCACGTGGCCGCACTGGCCCGGCTGCTCGACCGCCACGGCCTGCCCTTCGGCGGGAAGGTGCACGTCGACTTCGTGACCGGTGTGCCGGGCGGTATGCCGGGCACGACCGCCGCGCTCATGGCCGGCGTCGCGATGCTGCCGCCCGAGGTGACCTCGTGGTCGGCGACCGGCATCGGGCGCTCGCACCTGCCCGTCGCAGCGGCCGCCCTGTCGGCCGGTGGCCACCTGCGCGTCGGCATGGAGGACAACGTGGTCTACGCGCGCGGTGTGCCGGTCGAGCACAACTCCCAGCTCGTGGAGCGGGCGGCGCACCTCGCCGAGGTCATGCAGCGTCCGGCGATGTCGACGGACGACGCCCGCGCCCTCCTCGGGGTCAAGGACCGCCGCACGCCCACCGCCTGAACCCTCCTGGACCGGGTGGGGTGCGCGTGGTGGACGCCACCGTGTGGTCACCGTCACGCTGTCTCGGGTTTGCAATCTGCTAACTGGAGCAAGCACACTGGAGGCATGTCCCGGATCCCGCTCGGCCCCCTGGCAGGCAACAGCCTGGGCGACTACCTGCGCGAGCAGCGCCAGTCGGCCCGGCTCTCGCTGCGCCAGCTGTCCGAGCTGGCCGGGATCTCCAACCCCTACCTGTCGCAGATCGAGCGGGGCCTGAAGAAGCCCAGCGCCGAGATCCTCCAACAGCTCGCCAAGGGCCTCGAGGTCTCCGCGGAGTCGCTCTACGTGCGGGCGGGGATCCTCGACGAGCGCCACGGCCACGAGGCCGAGCCGCTCGACACGCGGGCCGTCATCGGCGCCGACCCGAACCTCACCGACCGCCAGAGGGCCGCGCTGCTCGACATCTACGACTCGTTCGTGGGTGCCGTGAAGCCGTCTGCCACGCGGGCCACCAGGAAGGCCGCCGCGCAGAAGTCCGACAAGGCCGCCACGGCAGCCAAGGGGGCCGCACGACCGGCCGCCGGGCGCACCGCCGCGGCCACCGCGAAGCCGGCACGGAAGCCGGCGTCGAAGTCCGCCGCTCCCCGGAGCGCCTCCCGCCCCACCACGACCACACCCTGATGAAGGAGATTCCCATGGCACGCGTTGCCGACATCCGCAAGACCGTCACCGACAGCACCCCCGTGTACGCCGTCGTCGGCCTGACCGACCTCGCCGTCGAGAAGGTCCGCGAGGCCCGCGTCAAGGCCCGCACCGTCGGCGCCGAGCTCGACCCGTCCGCCCTGCAGGCCAAGGCCCAGGCCCGCGCCGCCGTCGCCGTCGAGCAGGGCAAGGAGATCCCCGCCCTCGCGCTCAACCGCGGCCTCGTCCTGGCCGGCAAGGCCCAGGAGGAGTACGAGACCGTCGTCGCCCGCGGCGAGAAGCTCGTCAAGCGCGTCCGCACCCAGAAGCCGACCCAGGACCTGCTCGCCCAGGCCGAGGCGACGTTCGCCCTCGGCAAGGGCGCCGTGACCACGGTGCGCCGTTCCGCCAGCGAGATCCAGCGCTCGGCCAAGGCCACCCTCACCACCGGCCGCCGTGAGGCCGTCGCCACCGTCGACGCCGTCACCGAGTCGGTCGCCACCGAGGCCGGCGAGGCCACCGCGACCGTCAAGAAGTCCGCGGCCCGCACCCGCACCGCCGCCAAGCGCACCGCGACGACCACGAAGAAGTCGGCCGCCACGACGAAGAGCTCGGCCAAGCGCGCCGCCACGAGCGCCCGCAAGACGGCCTCCGCCACCAAGAAGGCCACCGTCGCCGCGGCCGAGAAGGTCGGCGACTGAGCCACACCCCCCGGGGCCGGCCAGACACCGGCCCACCACCGACGGCCCCCACCCGCGACCCGGG
>NZ_JBHUYG010000024.1:0-44138 GCF_042668795.1 Pedococcus sp. NPDC057267
GTGCGTGCCGGCGGGGCCCTCCCTCTGCTGGTCGGACTCGGTTACTTCGGCGCCACCGTGATGTTGAGGTGGCCGCCGCTGGCCTTGCCGTTGACGGTGACCGTGGTCCCCGTCCTCGGCACGTCGACGCCGTACCAGCCCGGCTCGTACCGGCCCGCGTGGGCACCGGTGCAGGCGTGCTCGTCGCAGTTGCTCCACCACGACTTCGTGTCGTCGAAGACGCTCACCGCCGGCTTGGAGGCGATGCTGCCGGCGACACCGTTGTTGTGCAGCGTGACCGGGTCGGTCGGCTCGACACCGAAGGTCGAGTCGTAGGACAGGATCCGGTTGCGCATCAGCGTGCCGTCCGGCCAGTGGCTGAGCTGCGGGTGGGCGTCGACCGGCAGGACGAGCCCGCCGCCCGGGTGGTCACCGACGTTGTTGTCGCTGAACGAGTCGTCCCAGTACGACACGAGCAGGCCGTCCTGGTAGGGGTAGGACTCGACCCAGTCGGGACGGGTGTTGAGGGACCCGAAGTTGTACGCCGTCCTCAGCGAGGCGTCGTACCCGTCGTACTGCCGGTTCTCCAGCACGTAGGCATTGAAGAAGAACTGGTCCTCCGACCCGGTGGTCGAGACGAACCCGTCCAGCGTCCACGCGGAGTCGGCGATCGTCGTGCCGCCCACCGCCACGGCGTCGACCTGGAAGCCGGACTCGACCGCGGCCGCATCCGTCTCGTAGTGGAACCGCATCCGGGTGGTACCTGCCGGCAGGGTGGCCGTCAGGTCGACCCAGCTGCCCGCCGTGGAGCCCGTGATGCCGGTGCCGGAGTCGTTGAAGCCGCTCTGGTTGTGGCCGGTGTGCGGGCCGGTGTCGGAGCGGTTCGTCGGGACCTTGGTCCACGTGGTGCCGTCGGGCGACGCCTCGAGGAAGGCGTAGTCCCAGTCCTGCTCGATGGCGTACCGGACCTTGGCCGTCACCGCGGTACCGGCGACGAGGGCGGTCATGTACGTGTTGAGGTCGTTGCCGGCCGTCGACCAGAAGAAGGTCGAGCCCTCCGCCGGTGCGCCCAGCTGGAGCGGGACGTTCTTGTCCGGCAGGACGACGAACACGGCCTGCGGCGACTTCGTGGCGGGGGTGTTCGGCCCGAGCTTGTGCGTGGACTTCTGGCCGGCCCTCGCCACCTCGTAGAAGGGTCCGGTGTCACCCTGCGGCGAGAGCCACCCGAGCTGGAACCTCTCCCAGACGCCCATGTCGGTCGGTGCGTCGCCGATGCCGTCGGGGCCGCCGTCGCCGATGTTCGCGCCGGACGACATCAGGGTCCAGAACGCCGTGTTGTTCTCCGCGCCGCCGGTGTTGCCGGACGTGTCGTAGAGGTCCGGCAGGCCGAGGTCGTGGCCGAACTCGTGGGCGAAGACTCCGAGGCCGCCGTTCTCCGGCTGGATCGTGTAGTCGCCGACCCACACGCCGGTGGGGTTGTTCGGCACCTGCGCGCTGGACACGAGCCCGGTGTTCGAGCCGATGTTCACGCCCGGCAGGCCGCCGGGGCCGCCACCCTGCAGGTTGGCGTAGGAACGGTGGCTCCAGATCGCGTCCGACCCCTGGTTCGGGTCACCGGCGGCCTGGTCGCCACCCGCGTGGACGATCTGGAAGTGGTCGATGAAGCCGTCGGGCTCGGCGAAGTTGCCGTCGCCGTCGACGTCGTACCGGTCCTGCTGGTCGAACGTGCGCAGGTACGCCTGCACCTGCGCCATCGTCATGCCGCTGTCCAGCTGGTTCCGCGTCCACACGGCCAGGGCGTCGCGGATCAGCGCCTTGCTCGTGTTGCAGACGATGTCACCGCAGTAGTCCCGGCCGTACAGCGCCTCGTTGAAGGGGACCCTCACCCACTCGGTGACCGCACCGTCGACGGAGTACCGCCCCGAGGACTGGGCCTCGTAGTACTTCCGCATCCGGTTGAAGTACATGTCCTGGTAGTGCGCCCGGTCGTAGTCCGGCTGCCACAGCGTCGAGTTGTCGACGGAGCGGTCGGGGGCCGGGATCTCGTTGCGCCGCGGGCCCGTGACGTCGGTGGCGCTCCCGTCCGGCGGAGGCCCCTGGAACCTGGGGTCTGGATACTGCTGGTCCCCGAACTCCGCGAGCACGACGAAGATCTTGTCGGTGCCCTCGTTCTCGAGCTTGACGTACTGGCCGTTGCCGACCTTGGCGACCTTGCCCTGCATGGCCTTGTCGCCCTCGAGGCGTCGCTGGAGGGCGGCTTCCTTCTGGGCCGCCTTCTTCTGCGCGATGGGCAGCGGGTGGGGCCGGTTGTCCGACCCGCCCTTGCCCGTCCCCGCGGCCGTGTCCGTCGGTGGGACGGCGCTGGCCGGGCCGGTGGTGAGGAACGCCCCCACCACCAGCGAGCTTGCGGCGAGCAGGCTGTAGACCCGCCGCCGTCGTGCGCGGACTGCTTGTGTCACGTGGACCGTCCTTGTGTCGCTGGAACTCCTCCTGGTGACTCGGTCGGCCCCGTCGATCAGGTGCGGCTGACCGGGACGGGGACAGTGAACGCCCCGCAGCCACCGCTTGTGATCACCCGACAACCGTTTCGTTATGCACTCGTGACCTGCGATGCCGTCGTCCCGCACGGCGGATGGCGCACGGGCACCGACCCATGACATCGGTCATGGGTCCCGGTGCGCCGCCCGTGCCGCCCTCGCGCCCGCCCGTAGGCTTCCGGCCGTGGACTACGACGACGTCGTCATCGGTGCCGGGCACAACGGGCTCACGGCCGCGGCATACCTCGCCCGGGCAGGGCGACGCGTCCTCGTCCTCGAGGCGGCCGACCACGTCGGCGGCGCGGCCGTCTCGGCGCAGGCCTTCGCCGGGGTCGACGCCCGCCTCTCGCGCTACTCCTACCTCGTCTCGCTCCTGCCCCGGCAGGTCGTGAGCGACCTCGACCTGGACCTGCGGCTCATCCGGCGCCGCTTCTCCTCCTTCACGCCCGTCCCCGCCGACCCGGCGCGCGGGCTGCTGGTCGACAACGGCGACGACGCGGCGACCGCCGCCGGGTTCGCGTCTCTCACCGGCGGGCAGCGCGAGCACGCCGCGTGGCAGGACTTCTACGGACGCGTGCAGGCCCTGGCGGAGAGGGTCTTCCCGACGGTCCTGGAGCCGTTGCGCACGGAGGCCGACCTCGCCGCCCTCGTGGGCGACGACGAGCTCTGGGAGGCCCTCGTGCGGCGGCCGCTCGGCGAGGTGCTCGAGGAGCGCTTCGGCGACGACACCGTGCGCGGGGTCGTCGCAACCGACGCCCTCATCGGGACCTTCGCCGACCTGCGCGGCGACGACCTGCGCCAGAACGTCTGCTTTTTCTACCACCTCATCGGTGGCGGTACCGGTGACTGGGACGTCCCCGTGGGCGGCATGGGTGCGGTCACCGAGGGGCTGGCCCGCGCGGCCACCGCTGCGGGCGCCGAGATCCGCACCGGGACCAGGGTGCTCGCCGTGGACCCGGACGGCACGGTCGAGTGGCCCGGCGGCTCCGCCCGCGCCTCGAGCGTCCACGCAGCCTGCGCGCCGACCGTCCTGAACCAGCTCCTCGCCGCGGCCGGCGCCGACCCGGTCGAGACCGAGGCGCAGCCCGAGGGGGCCCAGCTCAAGGTCAACATGCTGCTCTCGCGCCTGCCCCGGCTGCGCGACGAGGCCGTGGACCCGCGCGCCGCCTTCGCGGGGACGTTCCACGTCAACGAGGGCTACGCCCAGCTGCAGGAGGCGTATGCCGCGGCCGCCGACGGGCGCGTGCCGCAGGTCCCGCCGTGCGAGATCTACTGCCACAGCCTGTCGGACCGGTCGATCCTGGGGCCGGGGCTCGCGGAGTCGGACGCGCAGACCCTCACCCTCTTCGGGCTGCACCTGCCCGCGCGGCTGTTCCGCGGCACGCAGGAGGAGCACGACCGGGTCAAGGACCTCGCCCTGGCGCGCACCCTCGAGTCGCTGAACTCGGTGCTCGCCGAGCCGGTCCAGGACGTGCTGCTGCGCGACGGCGACGGCGGCTACTGCCTCGAGGCGCGCACCCCGGTCGAGCTCGAGGCCGACCTCGGCCTGCCCGGCGGCAACATCTTCCACCGGTCGCTGCAGTGGCCCTGGGCCGAGCGGCCCGAGGAGGTCGGCACGTGGGGTGTCGAGACCCGGCACGAGCGGGTGCGGCTCGCGGGCGCCGGCGCGCGCCGCGGGGGCGGCGTGAGCGGCATACCGGGGCACAACGCGGCACGGTCGGTGCTCGAGGGCTGAGCGGCCCGCGGCAGGTAACCCCGGCGAAACACGACTAGGGCAGGATTCGTCACATGGATCGTCAGCAGGAGTTCGTCCTCCGCACCATCGAGGAGCGCGACATCCGCTTCGTGCGGCTCTGGTTCACCGACGTGCTCGGCACGCTGAAGTCGGTGGCGGTCGCGCCGGCCGAGCTCGAGGGGGCGTTCTCCGAGGGGATCGGCTTCGACGGCTCCGCGATCGAGGGCTTCGCCCGCGTGTACGAGGCCGACATGCTCGCCAAGCCGGACCCCTCCACGTTCCAGGTGCTGCCGTGGCGCGGCGAGAACCCCGGCACCGCCCGCATGTTCTGCGACATCACCCTGCCCGACGGCTCGCCGAGCTTCGCCGACCCGCGGCACGTGCTGCAACGGGCGCTGGGCAAGGCGGCAGACCTCGGCTTCACCTTCTACACGCACCCGGAGATCGAGTTCTACCTGCTCAAGCAGGGCTTCGCGCCGGGCGAGGTCCCCGAGCCCGTCGACCAGGCCGGCTACTTCGACCACGTTCCCCACGGCACCGGCCACGACTTCCGCCGCGCCGCCATCACCATGCTCGAGTCGATGGGCATCTCGGTGGAGTTCAGCCACCACGAGGGGGGTCCGGGCCAGAACGAGATCGACCTGCGCTACGCCGACGCGCTCTCGACCGCCGACAACATCATGACCTTCCGCACGGTCATCAAGGAGGTCGCGCTCGAGCAGGGCATCTTCGCCTCCTTCATGCCCAAGCCGTTCGCCCAGCACCCGGGGTCGGGCATGCACACGCACATGTCCCTGTTCGACGGGGACAGCAACGCCTTCCACGAGCCGGGCGCGCCGTACCAGCTGTCCAAGGTGGGGCGGCAGTTCATCGCCGGCCTGCTGCGGCACGGTGCCGAGATCACCGCGGTGACCAACCAGTGGGTCAACTCCTACAAGCGGCTCTGGGGCGGCGGGGAGGCCCCGGCCCACCTGACGTGGGGGCACAACAACCGCTCGGCCATGGTCCGGGTGCCGATGTACAAGCCCACCAAGGGGCAGAGCAGCCGGGTCGAGGTGCGCACGCTCGACGCCGCGTGCAACCCCTACCTCGCGTTCGCGCTCATGCTCGCCGCAGGCCTCAAGGGCATCGAGGAGGACTACCCGCTGCCGCCCGAGACCGAGGACGACGTGTGGGGCCTGACGTCGGGGGAGCGGCAGGCGATGGGCATCGAGGCGCTGCCCACCTCCCTGCACGAGGCGATCCGCGTCATGGAGCGCAGCGACCTCGTCGCCGAGACGCTGGGGGAGCACGTCTTCGACTTCTTCCTGCGGAACAAGCGCGCGGAGTGGGACGACTACCGCGGCGAGATCACCCGGTTCGAGCTGGAGCGCTACCTCCCCGGCCTGTGAGTGGACGCACCCCGCTGACGGGGGGAGCGCTCACTTAGGGTGGGCGCGTGAGCACCGGTCGGCCGTCGTCGCAGGCCGGCACGCTGGCCAGGCTCGGGTTCGCCGACGCCCAGCGGGCCGGGCAGCTGCTCGCCGACCCCGCGCTCGCCGGCCTCGTCGACCCGCTCGACGACGTGTTCCGCGACGGCCTGCCCGACGCCCTCGGCGCGGTCGCCGACCCCGACCTCGCCCTGCTGTCGCTCGTGCGGCTCATGGAGTCCCTGCGCGCCAGCGAGCCGCGCCGCCGCGACGAGGAGGACGGTCCGGGTGCCGAGGTCCGCGGCCTGCTCGCGGCCATGCGCCACCCGGGGCCCGCCCGGGACCGGATGCTGGCCGTGCTCGGCGCCTCGACCGCGCTCGCCGACCACCTCGTCGCCCACCCCGAGCACTGGCGCAGCGTCGCGCACGCGGCCCCGGTCGAGGCCGCCGACCGGGTGCGGGACGTCGTGGCCGCCGTCCGCGACCACGGCGCGGACACGGCATACGACGCCCTTCGCGTCGCCTACCGGCGGCACCTGCTGGGCATCGCCGCGCTGGACCTCACCGCGCCGGACGCGGTCGAGGAGCTGCCCCGCACGGCGGCGGCGCTGGCCGACCTGGCCCAGGCCGCCCTCGAGGGCGCCCTCGCCATCGCGCGCGAGCAGGTGGGGGAGCAGGCCGACGCCTGCGACTTCGCCGTCATCGGCATGGGCAAGACGGGCGGCCGCGAGCTCAACTACGTCAGCGACGTCGACGTGATCTTCGTGGCCGAGCCGCGCGAGGGCGTCGAGGAGGCCGTGGCCATGGCCGCCGGCACCGCGCTGGCGACCCAGCTGATGCGGGCCTGCTCGACGTCCACCGGCCAGGGCACCCTCTGGCCGGTGGACGCGGCCCTGCGCCCGGAGGGCAAGAACGGGCCGCTGGTGCGGACGGTGGAGTCGCACCGCGCGTACTACGAGCGCTGGGCCAAGACGTGGGAGTTCCAGGCGCTGCTCAAGGCGCGCGTCGTCGCCGGCGACCACGAGCTGGGGGAGGCCTACCTCGCCGCGGTCCGGCCGATGGTGTGGCAGGCCGCCTCGCGCGAGAACTTCATCGAGGACGTCCAGGCGATGCGACGACGGGTGGAGCAGCACGTCCCCGCCGCCGAGGCCGACCGCCAGCTCAAGCTCGGGCCGGGCGGGCTGCGGGACGTCGAGTTCAGCGTGCAGCTGCTCCAGCTCGTCCACGGCCGCACGGACGAGACGCTGCGCTCCGGGACCACCCTCGAGGCGCTCGACGCCCTGGCTCGCGGCGGCTACGTGGGCCGGGACGACGCGGCGGTCCTCGACTCCAGCTACCGGCTGCTGCGCACCCTCGAGCACCGGATCCAGCTCTACCGCCTGCGCCGGACCCACCTCATGCCCACCGGTGAGGCCGACCTGCGCCGCCTGGGACGTGCCCTCGGCCACCGGTCCGACGCCGCCAAGGCTGTCGAGGACCAGTGGCAGCGGCAGGCGCGCGAGGTCCGGCGCATCCACGAGCGCCTCTTCTACCGGCCGCTGCTCGCCGCCGTGGCGCGGCTCAGCAGCAGCGACGCACGGCTGGGTCCCGAGGCGGCGCGCGACCGGCTCTCGGCGCTCGGCTTCCGCGACCCGGCCGGGGCGATCCGTCACCTCGAGGCCCTGACGTCGGGCGTGAGCCGCCGGGCCGCGATCCAGCGGACCCTGCTGCCGGTCATGCTCGGGTGGTTCGCCGACGAGGCCGACCCCGACGGCGGGCTGCTCGCGTTCCGGAAGGTGAGCGAGGAGCTGGGCTCCACCCACTGGTACCTGCGCCTCCTGCGCGACGAGGGCTCGTCCGCCGAGCGGCTCGCGCACATCCTCGCGCGCAGCCGGTATGCCGCGGACCTCCTCGTGGGGGCGCCCGAGGCGGTGGCGATGCTCGGCGAGGCGGGCGGGCTGCGGCCCCTGCCGCGCGAGGACCTCGTCCGCCGGATGACCGCCGCGGCCGGTCGCCAGGACGACCCGGACAAGGCGGTCCGCACCGCGCGCGGCCTGCGGCGGCAGGAGCTGTTCCGGGTCGCGGCCGCGGACCTGCGCGGCGAGCTCGACCTGCAGGAGGTGGGGCTGGCGCTGACCGACCTCACGGCGGCGCTCGTCGAGGCTGCCCTCGCCGTGGCCCGGCGCGTCGTCGAGGAGCGGCACGGCGACCTCGTGACCCGGATCCTCGTCGTCGGCATGGGGCGCCTGGGTGGCCGGGAGGTGGCGTACGGCTCGGACGCCGACGTGCTCTTCGTCCACGAACCCCTCCCGGGCGCCGACGAGGGCGTGGCCCAGGACCAGGCCCTCGAGGTCGTGCAGGAGCTGCGCCGGCTGCTCGGCTCGGCCGGCCCGGACCCCCAGCTCGGGCTCGACGCCGACCTGCGGCCCGAGGGCAAGAACGGCCCGCTCGTGCGCAGCCTCGCCAGCTACCGCGCCTACTACGAGCGCTGGTCGCTGACGTGGGAGTCCCAGGCACTGCTGCGGGCCGACCCGATCGCCGGCGACACCGAGCTGGGGGAGGCGTTCGTCCGGCTCGTCGACCCGCTGCGCTGGCCCAGCGAGGGGCTCAGCGAGTCCCAGGTCCGCGAGATCCGCACCCTCAAGGCCCGGATGGAGGCCGAGCGGCTGCCGAGGGGCGCGGACCCCAAGGCCCACTTCAAGCTCGGCCGGGGCGGCCTCAGCGACGTCGAGTGGACCGTCCAGCTGCTGCAGATGAAGCACGCCCACGAGCTGCCCGGCCTTCGCACCACCAGCACGCTGCCCGCGCTCGCGGCGGTGGAGGAGGCCGGCCTGCTCCCGGCGGACCACGTGGCGGCGCTGCGCGAGGCCTGGACGCTCGCCTCGCGGCTTCGCAACGCGGCCGTGCTCTACCGCGGCAAGCCGGTCGACAGCGTGCCCTCCGACCTTCGGGTCGCCGACGGTGTGGGCCGGATCCTGGGCCTCGAACCCGGGTCCGGCGCCGAGCTCGCCCAGACGTACCGCAGGGTGGCGCGGCACGCCCGGACGGTCACCGAGCTCGACTTTTACGGGACCCGGTAGCGAGGTACGGTCGAGCGCATGGTCAGGGGCAGGGATGGCGCTGTCGTGGTGCCCTCGTACGCCGAGGTGCTCCGGGCTCCGTCGTTCCTGCCGATCTTCGTCGCCTCCACCCTGTCCACCTGGGGCGACTACATCGCGCGCATCACGATCGCGGCCGTCGTCTTCGGCTGGACCGGCTCGGCGCTGGCGACGGCGGCCACGTTCGCCGTCTCCCTCGTCCCCACCATCCTCGGGCGGGGGCTCCTCGGGCCGTTCTGCGACCGCTTCCCCCCGAGGCTGACCCTGATCGGCGCCCACCTCCTGCGGGCCGTCATCGTCGGCCTGCTCATCCTCACGGTCACCACGACCCGCTCGGTGGCCCTCGTGCTCGTGCTGGTGTTCGCGCTCGAGTTCGTCGGCGGTCCGGCCGCGACCGCGGGACAGATGCTCCTGACCGACGTCTTCCCCGACCGCCGCCTGTACGCCCGCGCCTTCGGCCTCAACACCCTGGCCACCCAGATCAACCAGGCGATCGGCCTCGCCGTCGGCGGCGCCGTCGTGGGCGTGCTCGGCGACACCAAGGCACTGCTGCTGGACCTGGCGACCTTCGTCGTCGGGGCCGCCGTCCTGGCCAGCATCCGGCCCCGGACCTCGGGGGTGGCGCGGGACGACACCTCGTTCGTCCGGGACCTCGTCGCCGGCTGGCGGCAGATCCGGGGCAACCGCGTCCTGACCCGGCTGCTGGCCCTCTCGCTCGTCAGCGGGCTCGGCATCGCCGCGCCCGAGGCGGTCGCCCTGCCCTACGCCAGCAGCCACACCGGCTCCTCGGCCTGGGGCGGACTGCTCATGGCCGCGCCGATCGTCGGGGCCGTGGCCGGGCTGCTGCTCATCGGCCGGTTGCCCGCGGAGCGCCAGTCGAGCCTCATCATGCGGCTCGCCCTGCTGATGCCGCTGCCGCTGCTCGTCACGGTCTTCGAGCCGCACCTCGGCGTGGTCTGGGTGGCGTGGTTCGTGTGCGGCGCCCTCCAGAGCTACATGCTGCCGCTGCAGGCGGCGTTCACGCTGCTCGTCCCCACCGCGATGCGTGGGCGCGTCTTCGGCCTCGCGGGTGCGCTGTCGGTCGGCGTCACGGGTCTGTGCTTCCTGGCCGCCGGGTGGGTGTCGGAGAAGACCTCACCCGCCGCGTCGGTCGGGGTCTGCGCCGTGGTGACGTTCGGCGCGCTGGTGCTGCTCGCCGCGCGCTGGCCGCGCGACGAGGTCGCCGGCCGCATCCACGACACCTTCGCCGGACCGGACGACCACGAGGCGGCGCACGAGGTGGTCGACACGACGACGCCGCCCACGAGCGCGCCCCCCGCCCGCATCGTCCTGGGCGACGCCGAGGAGGGGCCGGCAGCGAGCGCCGCGTCCGAGCGGCGCACCGGCACGGTTCCCGGGGGCTGAGACCGCCGCAGGGGCCCGTCGGCGGGCTCCGTAGAATCGTGACCATGATGGCCACGATCGACCTGCGCGGACGCGCGCTGGGAGCCCGCGAGCTGCGGGACCTCCTGCCGCGGGCGGACTTCGACGTGGCGGCCGCCGTCGAGACGGTGCGGCCGCTGTGCGAGGACGTGCGCCATCGCGGTGCCGAGGCCCTCTACGACCTCGGCCAGCGGTTCGACGGTGTCCGTCCGCCGCGCCTGCGCGTCCCCGCGGAGGTGCTGGCGGCTGCGCTCGAGCAGCTCGACCCGCAGGTCCGCGAGGCCCTGGACGAGGCGGTCCGCCGCACCCGCAAGGTGCACGAGCGCCAGCGCCCGACCGGGACGACGGTCGACGTCGTCGCCGGCGGCCGCGTCGAGAACCGCTGGCTGCCGGTCGACCGGGTCGGCCTGTACGTGCCGGGTGGCCGTGCGGTGTACCCGTCCAGCGTCGTCATGAACGTCGTCCCGGCGCAGGTCGCCGGTGTCGGCTCGCTGGCGGTGGCCAGCCCGCCGCAGCGGGAGAACACCGGCGTCTTCGAGGGCTACCCGCACCCGACCGTGCTCGCCGCGTGCGCGCTGCTCGGTGTCGACGAGGTGTATGCCGTGGGCGGCGCCCAGGCGGTGGCCGCCTTCGCGTTCGGCTTCACCGACGGCGAGGACTCCTGCGAGCCGGTCAGCCTCGTCACCGGACCGGGCAACATCTACGTCGCGGCGGCCAAGCGGTACCTCAAGGGCGTCATCGGCATCGACTCCGAGGCCGGTCCCACCGAGATCGCCGTCCTCGCCGACGACACCGCCGACCCCGTGCACGTCGCGTCCGACCTCGTGTCGCAGGCCGAGCACGACCCGCAGGCGGCGTCCGTCCTCGTGACCCCGAGCGCCGAGCTCGCCGAGGCCGTCACGGCCGAGGTCGAGCGCCGCGCGGCTGAAACCAAGCACTCAGGCCGCGTCACGGAGGCGCTGTCCGGCCAGCAGTCGGGCGTCGTCCTCGTCGACGACCTCGACGCCGGCCTCGCGGTCGTCAACGCCTACGGCGCCGAGCACCTCGAGCTCCAGGTCGCCGACGCCGAGGCGGCCAGCCGCATGATCCGCAACGCGGGCGCCGTCTTCGTGGGTCCCTTCTCGCCGGTGAGCCTCGGCGACTACCTCGCGGGGTCCAACCACGTGCTGCCGACGGGGGGCTGCGCCTGCCACAGCAGCGGCCTGTCGGTGACCTCGTTCCTCCGCTCGGTCCAGGTGATCTCCTACGACGAGGAGGCCCTGCGCGAGGTGGCGGACCGGGTCGTGGTGCTGGCCCAGGCCGAGGACCTGCCCGCGCACGGCGAGGCGGTCTCGGCCCGGTTCGGCGAGCGCTCGTGACCGGGCTGCAGGAGCTGCTGCGCGAGGACCTGCGCGGCAGCACGCCCTACGGCGCGCCGCAGCTCGAGGTCCCGGTCCGGCTCAACACCAACGAGAGCTCCTACCCGGTGCCGCCGGAGGTGGTCACCGAGATCACCTCCGCGGTCGCCGCGGTGGCGCCGGACCTCAACCGGTACCCGGATCGCGAGTTCACGGCGCTGCGGACCGAGCTCGCGGCATACCTCACGCGCACGACCGGCACCGCCGTGGACCCGGCGCAGGTGTGGGCCGGCAACGGCTCGAACGAGGTGCTCCAGCACGTCGTCCTGGCGTTCGGCGGCCCGGGGCGCACGGCGCTCGGCTTCACCCCTGCGTACTCCATGCACCCGATCATCAGCCGGTCCGTCGGCACGACGTGGGTCGACGGCCTGCGCGGGCAGGGGAGCAGCCAGGCGTTCGACCTCACCCCCGAGTCGGCGGTCGAGCAGGTGCGCGCGCACGACCCGCACCTCGTCTTCCTCTGCTCGCCCAACAACCCGACCGGCACGGCCCTCGGGCTCGACGTGGTCGAGCGCGTGTACGACGCCGCGCAGCGTGCGGTGGTCGTCGTCGACGAGGCGTATGCCGAGTTCGCCCGGCAGGGGACGCCAAGCGCCCTCGGGCTGCTCGACGGCCGGCCGCGGCTCGTCGTCACGCGCACCATGAGCAAGGCCTTCGCGTTCGCCGGTGGCCGGCTCGGCTACCTCGCCGCCGACCCGGCGTTCGTCGACGCGCTGCGCCTCGTACGGCTGCCGTACCACCTGTCCTCGCCGACCCAGGCGGTCGCGCTGGCCGCCCTGCACCACGCCGACACCATGCTGGCGACCGTCGAGGCCATCAAGCACGAGCGCGACCGGATGGTCCAGGGGCTGGCCGCGTTGGGGCTCGAGCCGGTGCCGAGTGACGCGAACTTCGTGCTGTTCGGCGGCCTCGCCGACTCCCGGGCGACCTGGCAGGCGCTGCTCGACCGGGGTGTGCTGGTCCGGGACGTGGGCATCCCGCACTATCTTCGTGTCACGGCCGGGACCCCGGCCGAGACCGACGCGTTCCTCGCCGCCATGGCGCAGGTCGTCGGTCAGGACGGTTTCGGGACGGACGACGGGAGCACGCGGTGACCGCAGGGGACCGCACGGCGACACTGAGCAGGACGACCTCGGAGTCCAGCGTCGAGCTCGAGCTGAACCTCGACGGCACGGGGCAGGCGGACGTCGACACCGGCGTCCGCTTCTACGACCACATGCTGGCCTCGCTGGCCAAGCACGCCCTCCTCGACCTGCGGGTCAAGGCCACCGGTGACGTCGACGTCGACGTGCACCACACCGTGGAGGACGTCGCGATCGTCCTGGGCGACGCGCTGCGCCAGGCGCTCGGCGACAAGAGCGGGATCGCGCGCTTCGGCGACGCCACCGTGCCGCTCGACGAGGCGCTGTGCCAGGCGGTCGTCGACGTGGCCGGTCGCCCCTACGTGGTCCACACCGGTGAGCCCGAGGGACAGCAGTACGCCCTCATCGGCGGCCACTTCACCGGCTCGATGACCCGTCACGTCTGGGAGTCCTTCGCCGGACGGGCCGGGATCGCCCTGCACGTGCGGGTGCTCGCCGGTCGCGACCCCCACCACATCGTCGAGGCGCAGTTCAAGGCCGTGGCTCGGGCGCTGCGGGCCGCCGTGGCCCGCGACCCGCGGGTGGTCGGCGTCCCCAGCGCGAAGGGCAGCCTCTCCACGTGAACGAGCGGTGGCAGCCGGCGCGGGAGATGCGCGGGCTGCTCCTGGTGCGGGCCGAGCCGCCCGCCGTGACGAAGTGGGTGCGCGGGGGCCTCGTGGCCTGCCAGCTCGTCCCGCTCGCGTCGTGGACCGCCGTCCTCCCGGTCGAGCCCGCATCCAGGGCCCAGGCGCCGTACGACGGTGCCACCTCCGTCCTCGTGGGGCGTCCGCTGCCGAGGCGGCTGCGTCCAGCCCTGGGCTTCGTGGTCGCCGACCACCGCGCTGCGGTCGTCGTCCGCTCGCGGGGGCTGCGCGACTCCCCGCGCTGGCTCCTCTGGGAGCCCGGCCGGGGCCCGGTGCGGACCCGCGAGCTCCTGCAGGCGGGGCCGCGGGAGCTCGCGGCAGCAGCCGGTCACCCGGCCGCAGCCCGTCAGGTAGCCGACGTCGTGCGCGACGGCTCGGGGGACGCCCAGCGGCTCATCACCGACCTGTTGACGGTGCTGGGCCTGCCGGGTGCCGACCTCATCGGGCCGCAGGTCGGCCTGCGCGGGCAGGTCGTCGCACCCACGGCCCAGGCCGTGGCGCGCTTCGACCGCCGGATGGCCGAGATCGCCCGCCACCACAGGGAACTGGAGGACCGCTGATGACACGGGTGGTCGTGTTCGACTACGGGAGCGGCAACGTCCGCTCCGCCGTCCGCGCGCTCGAGCACGTCGGCGCGCAGGTGGAGCTGACGGGCGACCGTGCGCTCGCGCAGGAGGCCGACGGCCTGCTCGTGCCCGGCGTGGGCAACTTCCACGCGTGCATGGCGGGGCTGCGCGCTGCCGACGGTCCCCGGGTCATCGAGAGCCGGCTCGCCGGCGGCCGCCCGGTCCTCGGGGTGTGCGTGGGCATGCAGGTCCTCTTCGAGGGGTCCGACGAGCCGGGCGGCTCGGTCGCGGACGGCATGGGCGAGTGGCCCGGGCGGGTCGAGCGGCTCAAGGCCGACGTCGTGCCGCACATGGGCTGGTCGACGGTCGAGCCAGGCGCCGGGTCGCGGCTGTTCGCCGGCGTCGAGGGTGAGCGGTTCTACTTCGTGCACTCCTACGCCGTGCAGGACTGGGTGCTTCCCGACCCGCACGGGCCCATGTCCGTGATGACGCCGACGGTGACGTGGGCCGAGCACGGCGGTCGCTTCGTCGCCGCGGTCGAGAACGGGCCCCTGTCCGCGACCCAGTTCCACCCCGAGAAGTCCGGTGACGCCGGCCTGGCGCTGCTGGAGAACTGGGTGCGCTCGTTGTGACGCCCCATCACGACCACGACCCCTGCACCTGCCCCGGACGCCCGCACCGACCCTGACGACCCACCCGTCCCGACCCCGACGCCGTACCCCGAGGAGAGAGCTTCCCCATGACCCAGACCCCCCGTCTCGAGCTGCTGCCCGCCGTCGACGTGCAGGGCGGCCGCGCCGTCCAGCTCGTGCAGGGCGTGGCCGGCAGCGGTGGCGAGTTCGGCGATCCGTGGGAGGCAGCGCTGGCGTGGCAGGAGCAGGGAGCCGAGTGGCTGCACCTCGTCGACCTCGACGCCGCGTTCGGCCGGGGATCGAACCGCGAGCTGCTCGCCGACATCGTCGGCCGGCTCGACATCAAGGTGGAGATGAGCGGCGGCATCCGCGACGCCGCGTCGCTCGAGGCGGCCCTCGCGAGCGGCTGCCGGCGGGTCAACCTCGGCACCGCGGCACTGGAGGACCCGGAGTGGACGGCTGCCGCGATCGCCGAGCACGGTGACCGGGTCGCGGTGGGTCTCGACGTCCGGGGCACGACGCTCGCGGCGCGGGGCTGGACCAAGGACGGCGGCGACCTGTGGGAGACGCTGGCCCGGCTCGACGCCGAGGGCTGCGCGCGCTACGTCGTCACCGACGTCAACAAGGACGGGATGCTCAAGGGTCCGAACCTCGAGCTGCTCCGCGAGGTCTGTGCCCGCACCGAGCGCCCGGTCGTCGCCTCCGGTGGCGTCTCCACGCTCGAGGACATCGCCGCGATCCGCGAGCTCGTGCCGCTCGGCATCGAGGGCGCGATCGTCGGGTCCGCCCTCTACCGGGGCGCGTTCACCCTGCCCGACGCCCTCGACGTGGCGGGCCGCCCGTGACCGGCCCGGCGAACCCGACCGGCGGTCCGGCGGATTCCGCAGGCGGCCACGCCGACCCGACAGGCGGGCACACCGAACACGCCGACCCGACAGGCGGGCACACCGAACACGCCGACCCGACAGGGGGCCACGCCGACTCCGCCGGCATCCCGTTCGGCGGCCGCGAGCTGACCGGCACGGGCTTCGACGGCGACACCGGTGCCGCAGACGCGGCCCTGGAGCAGGCCCTCCGTGACACGGGCGACGAGACCGCCCTGGTGTCCGCCGTCGCTTCGGCTCGGCTGCTCGTGCCGGTGGTGGCCGAGCCCGCCGAGGTCGACGAGACCGGCGCCCTGGCCGTCGAGAAGCAGACCGACATGGCCGCAGTCACGCTCGTGGCACCGGACGGCACCCGTGCCCTGCCGGTGTTCACGTCGATGGCCTCCCTCGCGTCGTGGGACCCCGCCGCGCGCCCTGTCCCGGTCACGGCGGCCCGGGCGGCCCAGGCTGCCGTGTCCGAGCGCTGCGACGTCATGGTCGTCGACGTGGCCGGCCCCACCACCGTGGCGCTGCGCCCGTCGATGGTGTGGGCGCTGGCGCAGCAGCGCGACTGGGTGCCCGCGCACGCGGACGACGTCGTCGCACGCGCGGTCGCGGCGGCTGTCCGGGAGCAGCCCGACGTCCTGGGCCACGAGCTGTCGGCGGGGGAAGCCGGTCAGGGCGTCCTGCGCGTCACCCTCGAGCTCACCCCGGGCCTGACGGCCGAGCGGGTTCAGGCGGTGGCGACGGCCGTGGGGGAGTGCCTGGCCACCGACGGCGAGGTCCGCGCCCGGATCGACGGGCTCGCGTTCTCGATCCGCTGACGCCCTGCCGGGGCGTTAGTCCCGCGCGGCGTGGGGCGGCAGCAGCTCGGTGACGCCGACGACGGCCGACACCGGCAACGGCCGATACAGGTGCGGGAACGTCTCACCGGTCTGCGGGTTGCCGACCTCCACCACTGGCGGCTCCGGCAGCAGCGACTCGTCGACCTCGAGCAGCAGCAGCGGGGTCGCGACGTCGGCGTAGAACGACCGCCGCACCAGCGGCCACTGCGCCGCCGAGGAGCAGTGGATGAACCCCTCGTCCTCGAGGGTCCGGCCCCGGGTCGACTGCGTGTAGCTGCCCGTCTCCCGGGCCCGCTCCCAGTGCTCCGGCTCGGCGAGGTGGTAGATCGTCACGGGGCCGAGCGTATGCCGCGTGCCCTGGCGCCGTGGCACGCGGCACACGTCGGGGCACGCGGCACACCGGATGCGGCTAGATGCCCGCCTGCGTGCGGGTCTCGACCACGGGCTCGTGCAGGTCCTTGGCGTCGTCCGCCTCCCCGCCGGGGTTGGTGCCCCCGGCGCCCGCGCGCACGGCCTCCTCGATCTGCTTGCCGGTGTCGGCGTCGACGTTCTTCCAGTACTCGAAGGCCCGCTCGAGCACGGGGCTGCGCACCCCGCCGAGGAGGTGCCCGGCGACCGTCTTGACGAACTGCTCGCGCTGGGCGTCGTCCCACACCTCGCGCACCAGTGTGCCGGCCTGGCCGAAGTCGTCGTCGTCCTCGCGCAGGGTGTACGCCTGGCGCACCATCGCCCCGTCCGACTCCCAGCTCTCCTCCGCCTCACCGACCTGGTCGGCGTAGCCGCGGCCCTCGCTGTTGGGCGCGTAGACCGGCTGGTCGCCGTGGTGGTCGTAGGCCATCGGCCCGTCCTGGACGTAGGTGTTGAGCTCGGCCACCGCCTTGGGCCGGTTCACCGGGAGCTGGTGGTAGTTCGGGCCGATGCGGTACCGGTGCGTGTCGGCATACGCGAACGCCCGCCCCAGCAGCATCTTGTCCGGCGAGAAGCCGATGCCCGGCACCAGCGCCGACGGCTCGAAGGCCGCCTGCTCGACCTCGGCGAAGAAGTTCTCGGGGTTGCGGTCGAGGGTCATCGTGCCGACCTTGATGAGCGGGTAGTCCGAGTGCGGCCAGACCTTGGTGAGGTCGAACGGGTTGAGGTGGTAGGTCCTGGCGTCCTCGTAGGGCATCACCTGGACCGACAGCGTCCAGCTCGGGTACTCGCCGCGCTCGATCGCCTCGTAGAGGTCGCGGCGGTGGAAGTCGGCGTCCTGCCCGGCGATCACCGCGGCCTCGTCGCCGGTCAGGCCCTGCACGCCCTGGTCGCTGCGGAAGTGGTACTTGACCCACGACTTCTCGCCGGCCGCGTTGACCCACATGTAGGTGTGGGAGCCGTAGCCGTTCATGTGCCGGAACGAGCGCGGGATGCCGCGGTCGCCCATGAGGTAGGTGACCTCGTGGGCCGACTCGGGGTTGAGGCTCCAGAAGTCCCACTGCATGTGGTTGTCGCGCAGGCCCGACCCGCCGCGGCGCTTCTGGCTGCGGATGAAGTGCGGGAACTTCATCGTGTCGCGGATGAAGAAGACCGGGGTGTTGTTGCCGACCAGGTCGTAGTTGCCCTCGGGCGTGTAGAACTTCAGCGCGAAGCCGCGCGGGTCGCGCCAGGTGTCGGGCGAGCCCTGCTCACCCGCGACGGTGGAGAACCGGGCCAGCATCTCGACGGTGCTGCCCTTCTGGAACAGCGCCGCCTTGGTGTGTGCCGAGACGTCCTCGGTGCACTCGAACGTCCCGAAGGCGCCTGACCCCTTGGCGTGCACGTTGCGCTCGGGGATGCGCTCGCGGTTGAAGTGGGCCATCTGGTTGAGGAAGTGCACGTCGTGCAGCACGATCGGGCCGTCGGGTCCGATCGTCAGGCTGTTGCGGTCGCTGGGCGCCGGGGCGCCGGTGTCGGTGGTCGAGCCGAGCCCGGCCTCCTCGCTGGGGGCGGTCGGGATGGACTCCCGGCTGGTCTGCTGGTCCGTCATCGCTGCTCCTTCGTGGTCGTGGGTGCGTCTCTCGTCCGGTCGTGGGCGCGAGCAGCCCTCCCACCCTCTCCCCGCGGGGGCCGGGGCGCATCCGCACGAACCGGGCGATACCGGTCGGGGCCGCCGACGTCCGTTCCGGCGCGCCGATATCGGGTCGACCAGCGTCGGTGGCCGCTGCGACAGTGGGGTGGTGCTCACCCGCTACCGCCGCGTCCTCGTCGTCCCCGCCCTGCGCCGGGCGCTGGTCCTCGGGTTCCTGGTGCGGATGCCGATCTTCGCCGGGGGCGTCGTCATCACGCTGCACGTCGTGGGCCACCTGCACCGGTCCTACGGCGCCGCGGGGCTGGTGTCGGCGGCGGCCACCGTGGCGATCGCGATCAGCGGTCCGTGGCGGGGGCGCCTGCTCGACCGGCACGGGCTGCGGCGCGTGGTCGTCCCGTCGATCGTCGTCGCCGCGCTGTGCTGGTCGGTCGCGCCGTTCGTCGGCTACTGGCCCCTCATGGCGCTCGCGGCGCTGGCCGGCCTGTTCGTGATCCCGTCGTTCGCGATCATCCGCCAGGCCATCATCGCCGCCGTGCCCCAGGACGACCGGCGCACGGCGATCTCGCTCGACTCCGTCGCCGTGGAGCTGTCCTTCATGATCGGCCCCGCGGCCGGGGTCTGGGCCGCCACCACGTGGTCCACCGACTGGGTCCTGTTCGCCATCGAGATGCTCGGCGTGGCCGCGGGCGTCCTGCTCTGGTTCGCCGACCCCGTGCTGCGCGAGGCGCCCGACGAGGACGACACCGATGGGGAGGTGGCCACCCCCGTGACCCGGGGGCAGTGGTTCCGGCCCGCCTTCGTCGTCGTGTGCGTCGGCGCGGCTGCCACGACGTTCGTCCTCGGCGGCACCGACATCGGGATCGTCGCCGCCCTGCGCGACTTCGACGCCCAGTCCTCGATCG
Source organism: Pedococcus sp. NPDC057267 (assembly GCF_042668795.1). Taxonomy (NCBI): domain Bacteria; kingdom Bacillati; phylum Actinomycetota; class Actinomycetes; order Micrococcales; family Intrasporangiaceae; genus Pedococcus; species Pedococcus sp. NPDC057267. The sequence goes on from NZ_JBHUYG010000024.1 coordinate 19,171, forward strand.
GCTGGGTGCTGGCGCTGTGGGGCTTCGGCTCCCTGCTCGGCGGCCTCGTCTACGGCGGGCTGCACCGGTCGGTGTCCGCCTTCTGGCTGCTGGGCGCCCTCGCGCTCGTCACCGCCCCCATGGCCTTCGGCGGGGGCCCGGTGTCGCTGGGGGTGCTCGGCTTCGTCGCCGGCCTCTTCTGCGCGCCGACGATCACCGCCACCGTCGACCAGGTCAGCCGCGTCGTGCCGTCGGCCGCGCGGGGCGAGGCGATGGGGTGGCACGGCTCGTTCATGACCGCCGGCATGGCCGTCGGCGCTCCGGTGGCGGGGTTCGCGATCGACCACCGCGGGTGGTCCAGCGGCTTCGTAGCCGTGGCGGTGGTCGGGGCACTGGTCGCGGTCGTCGGCGGCATCGGCACCTCGGCGCGGGCGCGGGAGCGCCGGGCCAGGGCGGTCGTCCCGCACGAGGTCCCGGCCGGGCGATAGCCTCCCGCCCGTGCCGACCCGCCCCGATCCCGCCGACCCTGGTCCCGACGGGCGTGCCGCGGCGACCACGCGCGACCCTGGCACCGGCCCACGCCACACCAACGAGTTCGGCCAGCCCGTCGGGCGGCCTGTGCCCGGCTGGGTCCCACGGCCGCCGGTGGCGCCCGTGACGCTCGTCGGCCGCACCTGCCGCCTCGAGCCGGCTGCCGCGCACGCCGAGGGCCTGCACCGGGCCCTGGACGTGGAGAGCCACCCCTCGACCTGGGCGTACTACCCCCAGGGGCCCCTCGAGGACGCGTCGGCCATGGCGGCGTGGGTGTCCTCGCTGGACGCCTCGCCGACCTCGGTCCCGCTCGCGGTGCTCGACCCGGACGGGACCGCCCTGGGCATCGCGAGCTACCTGCGGATCGACCCGCCGAACGGCTCGGTCGAGGTCGGCGGCATCGTCCTGTCCGACGCGCTGCAGCGCACCACCGCCGCCACCGAGGCCATGTACCTCATGATGAGGCACGCCTTCGACGACCTCGGGTACCGCCGGTACGAGTGGAAGTGCGACTCGGCCAACGGGCCCTCGCGTCGCGCCGCCGGCCGGCTCGGCTTCTCCTACGAGGGCACGTTCCGCAACGCCGTCGTCTACCGCGGCCGCAACCGCGACACCGACTGGTACTCGATCACCGTCGAGGAGTGGCCGGCGATCCGGGCCGAGCTCGAGCGCTGGCTCGAGGCCGGCAACTTCGAGGCCGAGGGCAGGCAGCGCACGCGGCTCGACACGGCAGCGGCGCTCGGCCACGACCCGGTGCGGGCGCCGCAGGACCGCTGAGCCCGGGCACCCCCCGGGGCAGGAGCGACAGGGCCGGGACACCGGTCGGCGGTGCGGCCTCCGTCGAAGGGCCGAGCCCACACCGGCGGTACGGCGGGCATGCTGGGCCGCGGAGGTGGACCGCCATGTCCTTCATCGAACCAGCGGCGGCGGGGGAGTCCGACCCGCAGGTGGCCGCGATGTATGCCGACGAGCGCGCCTCGTGGGGGTACCTGCCCAACTACGCGGAGCTGTTCAGCCACGAGCCGGCGGTGATGGCCGCCTGGCGCCAGCTCGTCGGCTCGATCCGGGGCAACCTGGACCGGCGCCGGTTCGAGCTGGTGACGCTGGCTGCGGCGCAGGCCCGTGGGTCGAGCTACTGCTCGCTGGCCCACGGCAAGTTCCTCGCCGACCTGTTCCACTCGCCGGACGAGGTCGCCGGGCTGGCCGGGGCCGCCGACGAGCCGGTCCCGGCCGACGAGGTCGACCTGGCCCTGATGGAGCTCGCCCGGCACGTCGCGCAGGACCCCTCCACCGTGGACCGGTCGGAGGTGCGCCGGCTGCAGGAGCTCGGGCTGGAGGACCGCGAGATCTTCCTCGTGGTGGCCGCCGTCGCCGCGCGGTGCTTCTTCGCCACCGTCCTCGACGGGCTGGGGGCGGAGCCGGACCGGCAGCTGGGCGCCCTGCCCCAGCCGATGCAGGCGGCCCTCACCGTCGGTCGCCCGGTCGCCGGAGCCCGGTTCGAGGAGTGAGGCCGCCTCGCCGGGTCAGACGACCGAGCCGGTGAGCTTCTCGCCCGGCCCCTGCCCGGGCGGGTCCGGGATGACCGAGGCCTCACGGAAGGCGAGCTGCAGCGACTTCAGCCCGTCGCGCAGGGGGGCGGCGTGCTGGCTGCCGAGGTCGGGGGCCGAGGCGGTGATGAGGCCGGCGAGGGCGTTGATCAGCCTGCGGGCCTCGTCGAGGTCGAGGTGCTCGGCGGCGTCCGGCCCCTCGGCGAGCCCGCACTTGACCGCGGCCGCCGACATGAGGTGGATGGCGGCGGTGGTGATGACCTCGACCGCCGGCACCTCCGCGATGTCGCGGGTGGCCTGCTCGGTGGGGTCGGCGCCGTCGGGATTGGGAGATTGCGTGCTCACGCTGGTAGCCTTGCAGATCGACCGGCCGTACCCAGCGCCGGGGGACTCCGACGGAGGCCTCCACGAGGGGGACGGTGTGCAAGTGAAGCAGCACCTGCTTCCACCCGCGACGACCACCAGGTCGCCGGGTTCCCGAGGTCGCCGAGGCGTGTGCCGCGGGGCGCGAGCTCCACGGCATACCGGCCCTTGGTGGACCCCGAGACCGATCAGGTGAGGCTTCCCGCGCAACGGCGACGGGAAGCCTTTCTCGTTGTCGCGGACACGACCCTGGATCCCAGCACAAGGAGACACCCATCAGCGAGCCTCGCATCAACGACCGCATCCGGGTACCGGAGGTGCGGTTGGTTGGTCCCAACGGAGAACAGGTCGGCATCGTGCGCGTCGAGGACGCGCTGCGGCTGGCCGCCGAGGCCGACCTCGACCTCGTCGAGGTGGCCCCGATGGCCAAGCCTCCCGTCGCCAAGCTCATGGACTTCGGCAAGTTCAAGTACGAAGCCGCCATGAAGGCCCGGGAAGCCCGCAAGAACCAGGTCAACACGGTCATCAAGGAGATCAAGCTCCGCCCGAAGATCGACCCGCACGACTACGGCACCAAGAAGGGCCACGTCGAGCGGTTCCTCAAGGGCGGCGACAAGGTCAAGGTGACGATCATGTTCCGCGGCCGCGAGCAGTCGCGCCCCGAGCTGGGCTTCCGGCTGCTGCAGCGCCTCGCCGAGGACGTCATCGAGCTCGGCACCGTGGAGTCGGCCCCCAAGCAGGACGGCCGCAACATGATCATGGTGCTGGCACCGACCAAGAAGAAGTCCGAGGCGATGGCCGAGCAGCGCCGCGCCCGCAAGACGCCGGCCGCCGAGCAGGCCGCACCGGCCGCGAACGCACCGGCCGCCGAGGCGCCGGTCGCCGAGGCCCCGGCCCCCGACGCACCCGCAGCGGAGCAGGCCCCGGCCGAGTAGGCCCCCGAACCACCCGAGCACCACCCACCAGACGAACACGTCGGACAGAAGGAGATCGGCAGCCATGCCGAAGAACAAGACGCACTCTGGCGCCAAGAAGCGCTTCCGGATCACCGGCAAGGGCAAGGTCATGCGCGAGCAGACCAACGGCCGCCACCTGCTCGAGCACAAGTCCTCGAAGTACACGCGCTCGATCGCCAACGACGTCGAGGTGTCCAAGCCGGACGCCAAGAAGGTCAAGAAGCTCCTCGGCCGCTGAGCCGAGCCCACCCCTGACAGCAGCACCGGGCTCAGCACAGCAGCAGCCTCGGATCGTCTAGAACCAAGCAAGGAGAACTCACGTGGCACGCGTGAAGCGGGCGGTCAACGCCCAGAAGAAGCGCCGGGTCGTCCTCGAGCGGGCCAGCGGCTACCGCGGTCAGCGCTCGCGCCTGTACCGCAAGGCCAAGGAGCAGGTCACCCACTCCCTCGGGTACGCCTACCGTGACCGCCGGGCCAAGAAGGGCGACTTCCGTCGCCTCTGGATCCAGCGGATCAACGCCGGCGCCCGCGCCAACGGCATGACCTACAACCGCTTCATCCAGGGCCTGAAGGCCGCGGAGATCGAGGTCGACCGTCGCATGCTGGCCGAGCTGGCCGTCAACGACGAGGCTGCCTTCGCCGCCCTCGTCGAGATCGCCCGGGCCAACGTGCCGGCGACCGCCGACGCCACCGCCTGAGCTCCACCTCAGCGCACACCGAGCGCCGGGACATGCCCCCGCTGAGCGCCCCCCTGACCAACCCCAGGTCGGACCGGGTCAAGGCGGTGCGGGCGCTGTCCCGGCGCTCGGTGCGTGAGCGGTCCGGCCGGTTCCTCGCCGAGGGCCCCCAGGCCGTGCGCGAGGCGGTGCAGCACCGCCCCGACTGCGTCGTCGACGTCTACGCCACCCCGGCCGCCGCGCAGCGGTACGCCGCGGACATCCTCGAGCCCGCGCTGGCCGCGGGGCTGCATGTGCACGAGGTCGACGAGGAGGTCCTCGCGGCCATGTGCGACACCGGGTCGCCCCAGGGGGTGGCCGCGGTGTGCCGGGTCCTGGCAGCGGGCCTCGACGAGGTCCTCGACCGGCGGCCCCGTCTGCTCGTCCTCCTCACCCACGTGCGCGACCCCGGCAACGCCGGCACGGTCATCCGCGGGGCGGACGCCGTCGGCGCCGACGCGGTGCTGGTGACCGACGCGTCGGTCGACGTGTTCGGCCCCAAGGTCGTCCGGTCGACGGCCGGGTCGCTGTTCCACCTGCCGGTCGTGACCGGGCTCGCCTTCGAGCCCACCGTCGAGCGGCTGCGCGCTGCCGGCATACGCACGCTCGCGGCCGACGGCGCGGGCGACCGACTCCTCGGCGACGTCGACCTGCTCGGCCCGCACGCGTGGGTCATGGGGAACGAGGCCTGGGGACTCCCCGAGGAGACCCGGGCCCAGTGTGACGAGGTGGTCCGCGTGCCCATCTACGGGCGGGCCGAGTCGCTCAACCTGGCCATGGCCGCGACCGTGTGCCTCTACGCCTCGGCGAGCGCCCAGAACGGCTAGGGTCGCCGCCATGGAGTTCACGCCCGGGATGCTCATGGACAACGAGTCCGCAGGCATCGCAGCCGAGCTGATCCCCGACGGGCTGGTCGCCGCCGACGGCGACGCCCGGATCCTGTTCCTCAACAGCCGCGCCGGTCGCATCCTGGGCCGTCCGCGTGAGGAGCTCGTGGGCGCCGACATCCGGGAGGCCGTCGACCTCCAGGACAGCGACGGCAGCTCATGGTGGGAGACCACGAACCCGTGGGGGGGCCTGCGGATCCGCACCGGCCACCGCGAGAAGATGCTCATGCTGCGGCACAACGGCCGCGAGGTCCTCGTGACGGCCAAGTACCTGCGCCCCGGCCGCAACGAGCCCGTGAACCGGGTCAACATCCTCATGCGCGACGCCCTCTACCGGCGCCGCCAGGAGGCCGAGAACGCCGCCGTCATCTCCACCGTCGCGCACGAGCTGCGCTCACCCCTGACCAGCGTCAAGGGGTTCTCCTCGACGCTGCTGCGGCGCTGGGACCGGTTCACCGACGAGCAGAAGCGGCTCATGCTGGAGACGATCGAGGCCGACGCCGACCGCGTCACCCGGCTCATCACCGAGCTGCTCGACGTGTCCCGGATCGACTCCGGGCGGCTGCAGATCCGGCCGCTGCCCCTCGACGTCTCCTCGGTGTTCCACCGCCACGTGGAGCGCGCCGTCGCCAGCGGCCTGGAGCGCGACCGGTTCGCCATTGAGGTCGCCGAGGACCTGCCCGAGGTGTGGGCGGACCCCGACCGGCTCGACCAGATCCTGTCCAACCTCCTCGAGAACGCCGTCCGCCACGGCGACGGCCTCGTCACCCTGGCGGCCGTGACCGCCGGTCCCGAGGCCCGGGCTGCCATGGTGGCCAAGGGTCGTGGCGACGACGGGGTCGAGATCGTCGTCAGCGACGAGGGCCCCGGCATCCCGGAGGACCACCGCGCCCTGGTGTTCAGCCGGTTCTGGCACGGCTCGGGCCGGGGAAGCACGGGCCTCGGGCTCTACGTCGTCCGTGGCCTCGTCGAGGCGCACGGCGGCCAGGTCGTCGTCGGCTCCGCGCCGTCGGGTGGGGCGCAGTTCCGGTTCAGCCTGCCCTCGACCGCGCCCGAGTACCTCGCCTGAGGCCGCGGCCACCTCGCGGAACGCGGTTGCGCCGGCTGGCGGTCCCCGCCACGCTGGTGCCATGACCTGTCGCACGATGCGATTTACCGCGCCTTCGGACGCGGTCGCCGTGCTGCGCTGAGGGCGCCCCACCACCGGCCCGCGGTACGCCGCGCGGCAGTTCCCCGGCACGCCTCGCCGCCGTCCGGCGGCCGCCTCCGAAGGCACCTCCACCACCCGCCCCACGTGGGAAGGTCGCGCGCGGGCGCCCCTAGACTCGGGGAGCCGCGCCCCCAGCAGAGATGAAGGACATGTCCGGACCCAACAAGCAGTACGACCCCGTCGAGGTGGCCGCGCTGGACCCGGCGGCCGTCGAGCAGGCCGTGGACGAGGCCCTCGCCGCGATCGCCGCCGCCGGCACCCTCGAGGAGCTCAAGGCCGCGCGCCGGGCCCACCAGGGTGAGAAGAGCGCCCTGGCCCTGGCCAACCGCGAGATCGGCGCCCTGCCGCCGAGCGCCAAGGCCGAGGCGGGCAAGCGCGTCGGACAGGCCCGCGGACGCGTCGGGCAGGCGCTGGCGGCCCGGCAGGCCGAGCTCGAGGCGGAGCGCGACGAGCGGATCCTCGTGGAGGAGGCCGTCGACGTCACCGTCCGCGTGCCGCGCCGCCCGCTGGGCGCGCGCCACCCGATCAGCCTCGTCTCCGAGCGGGTCGAGGACATCTTCGTCGCCATGGGCTGGGAGATCGCGGAGGGGCCCGAGGTCGAGGCCGAGTGGCTGAACTTCGACGCCCTCAACATCGGCGCCGACCACCCGGCCCGCCAGGAGCAGGACACCTTCTTCGTCGAGCCTGCGGGCTCCGGGCTCGTCCTGCGGACCCACACCTCGCCCGTCCAGGTCCGCACGATGCTCACCCACGAGCCGCCGGTCTACGTCCTGTGCCCCGGCAAGGTGTTCCGCACCGACGACCTCGATGCGACGCACACCCCGGTCTTCCACCAGTTCGAGGGACTCGTCGTCGACGAGGGCATCACGATGGCGCACCTCAAGGGCACGCTCGACGCGTTCGTGCAGCGGCTCTTCGGCGACGGCATCGAGACGCGCCTGCGCCCCAACTACTTCCCCTTCACCGAGCCGAGCGCCGAGATCGACTGCCGCTGCTGGGTCTGCGGCGGGTCGGGCACGCTCGACGGCGCCTCCTGCCGCACCTGCGGCGGCACCGGGTGGATCGAGCTGGGCGGATCCGGCATGGTCAACCAGCGGGTCCTGCGCGCCGCCGGCGTCGACACCGACCGCTACACCGGCTTCGCCTTCGGCCTCGGCGTCGAGCGCTCGCTGATGCTGCGCCACAACGTCGCCGACATGCACGACATCGTCGAGGGAGACGTGCGGTTCTCCCAGCAGTTCGGAATGGAGATCTGATGTACGCGCCCGTGTCCTGGCTGCGCGAGCTCACCGACGTGCCCGCCGACGCCACGGGCGCCGACGTCGCGGCGTCGCTCGTGCGGGTCGGCCTCGAGGAGGAGGGGCTGCACGGCGGCGACATCTCCGGGCCCCTCGTCGTCGGCCGCGTCCTGACGGTCGAGCCCGAGCCGCAGAAGAACGGCAAGACGGTCAACTGGTGCACCGTCGACGTCGGCGAGCACGGCCAGCGCGTCACCGAGGGCAAGGCCCAGGAGATCGTCTGCGGCGCCCACAACTTCGGCCCGGGCGACCTCGTCGTCGTCGTGCTGCCCGGCGGTGTGCTGCCCGGCGGCTTCGAGATCTCCGCGCGCAAGACCTACGGCCACGTCAGCAACGGCATGATCTGCTCGGCGAAGGAGCTGGGCCTGGGCGAGGACCACAGCGGGATCATCGTCCTCTCGCAGCTGCTCGGCGAGGAGGCCGCCGCGGCACTGCAGCCCGGCGACGACGCCATCACCCTGCTCGGCCTGGCCGACGAGGTCGTCGAGGTCAACGTCACCCCGGACCGTGGGTACTGCTTCTCGATGCGCGGCATCGCCCGCGAGTACGCCCTGTCCGAGGGCGTCGCCTTCCGCGACCCGGCCGACCTCGACGTGGCCGAGCCGGGCGACGGCGGGTATGCCGTGCACCTCACCGACGAGGCGCCGATCGACGGCCGGGAGGGCTGTGACCGCTACATCGCGCGAGTCGTCCGGGGCGTCGACACCTCGGCGTCCAGCCCGCAGTGGATGCAGAAGCGGCTCACCCAGGTCGGAATGCGACCCATCTCCCTGGCGGTCGACGTCACGAACTACGTGATGATGCTGCTCGGCCAGCCCCTGCACGCGTTCGACCTCGACACCCTCTCCGGCTCGGTCGGCACGCGCCGCGCCCGCGCGGGGGAGAAGCTCACCACCCTCGACGACGTCGAGCGCGCGCTCGACCCCGAGGACCTGCTCATCGTCGACGGCTCCGACACCCCGCTCGCGATCGCGGGCGTCATGGGTGGCGCCTCCTCGGAGGTCTCCGGCAGCACGACGAACGTGCTCGTCGAGGCGGCCCACTTCGACCCGGTCACCGTCGCCCGGTCCGCACGCCGGCACCGGCTCACCACCGAGGCGTCGCGCCGGTTCGAGCGGGGCGTCGACCCGGACGTGGCCGCAGCCGCGGCGCAGCTGGCTGTCGACCTCCTCGTCGAGCACGGCGGCGGCACGGCCGACCCGGCATACACCGACGTCGACCACCGGGTGGCCCGCGAGCCGTTCGCCTTCGACACCACCCTGCCGACCCGGTACGTCGGCCTCGAGTACCCCCGCGAGGAGGTCCTCGCGACGCTCGCGGCCATCGGCTGCGAGGTGGAGCAGCGCGACGGCGACACCGTGGTGGTGCGGGCACCCTCGTGGCGGCCCGACCTCACCGACGGCCCCGAGCTGGTCGAGGAGGTCGCCCGCGTGCGCGGCTACGACCAGATCCCCTCGGTCCTGCCGCAGCCGAAGTCCGCGGGTCGCGGCCTCACGCACGGGCAGCGCGTCCGTCGGCTCGTCGCGACGACCCTCGCCCACCAGGGGCTCACCGAGGTCCTCAGCTACCCGTTCGTCGCGCCGGGGCTCTTCGACGCGCTGGCGTATGCCGCGGACGACTCCCGCCGGCGCGCGGTCCGGCTGGCGAACCCGCTGTCGGACGAGGCGCCGCTGATGCGCACGTCGGTGCTCGACTCCCTGCTCGACACGCTGCGGCGCAACGTGGCCCGGGGTACGCGCGACGCCGCGGTCTACGAGATGGGCCTCGTGACCCTGGCGCCCGAGACGCCGGTGACGGCCCCTGTCCCCGCTACCGACTCCCGGCCCGACGACGCCACCCTCGCCGCGATCACCGGTGCGGTGCCCGCCCAGCCGCGGCACGTGGCCTACGCCGCCGCGGGCGACGCCGAGCGCGGTGGTCCCTGGGGCCCGCCCCGCACGGTCGACACCTCGGACGCCGTGGCCTGGGCCCTGGCCGTGGGGCAGGCGCTCGGGCTCGAGCTGCGGGTGCGCGCCGGCGAGCGCGCGCCGTGGCACCCGGGCCGCTGCGCCGAGCTCCTCCTCGAGGACGGCACGGTCGTCGGCCACGCCGGCGAGCTGCACCCCAAGGTCGTCGCGGCGCTCGAGCTGCCGGCCCGCACGGTGGCCGGCGAGCTCGACGTCGACGTCCTCGTCGCCGCGAGTGGCACGCCGCACGACGCGACGGCCCTGTCGACGTTCCCCGTGGCCCACACCGACGTGGCGCTCGTCGTCGACGAGACGGTCCCGGCCGCGGACGTCGAGTCGGCGCTGTCGGCCGGGGCGGGACCGGACCTGGAGTCGCTCGTGCTGTTCGACGTCTACCGGGGGGAGCAGGTGGGCGACGGGCGCAAGTCCCTCGCCTACCGGCTCACGTTCCGTCCCACGGCCCGCACCCTCACCACCGAGGAGGTGTCCGCCCTGCGCGACGCCGCCGTGGCCGAGGCGGGCCGTCGCACGGGCGCGGTCCAGCGGTGAGCGCTCGGGTCGCGGTCGTCACCGGCGCCTCCCGGGGCATCGGCCGCCACGTCGCCGACGCCCTCGAGGCGGCCGGGTGGGTCGTCGAGCGCGGCTCCACGGCCGTGGCGCCGGTGACCGACCGGGCAGCGGTCGAGCGCTGGGTCGGCGACGTCGTCGCGCGGCACGGTCGGCTCGACCTGCTGGTCAACAACGCCGGGGTCATCGACGCCGAGGTGCCACTGGCCGAGAGCGACCCCGAGCAGTGGTGGCACACGGTCGAGGTCAACGTGCGCGGCCCGTACCTCATGACGCGCACCGCACTCCCGCACCTCGCGGCGACGGGAGGGCGGATCGTCAACGTCAACTCCGGCGCCGCCTACCGCAACTACGACATCGCGACCGCCTACAACGTCAGCAAGGGCGCGCTCGCCCGGCTGACCGCGGCCACCGGCATCGGCGGCCAGCACGGCGTCAGGGCCTTCGACCTCGCACCCGGCGTCGTCCGGACCGACATGACGCTGGCCATGAAGGCGCACGAGGACCGCACCGAGTGGACCGCCCCCGAGGAGGTCACCGCGCTGCTCCTCGCCCTGGCGGACGGGCGGCTCGACGCGTGGTCGGGCCGCATGGTTCGCGCCGGCGTCGACACGGTCGAGTCGCTGCGGGCTCGAGCGGAGCAGGGGATCGGCGAGGGCGACCGCACCCTGGGGTTGCTGCGCTGGGGCGAGGACGACCCGCTCACCTGAGCCCGGGGGTTCTGGCCTGGCGCCGCGGCGGCGCCGGCCCCCCAGCCCACCCCTGGCGTCGTCGTCCGCAGTTCGGATGGTGGTGCATGAGCATCCATAACGTGTATGTTCATGCACATGCGGAGAGTGGCGGTTGCCGGGGCGAGCGGGTATGCCGGGGGCGAGGTCCTGCGGCTGCTGCTCGGACACCCCGAGCTGGAGGTGGGGGCGGTCACGGCCGCCTCGAGCGCCGGTCAACGCCTGGGCGCGGTCCACCCGCACCTGACGCCGCTGGCCGACCGGGTCGTGCAGGACACGACGACCGAGGCGCTCGCCGGCCACGACGTCGTGGTGCTGGCCCTCCCGCACGGCCACTCCGCCCGCATCGCGGCCGAACTGCCGGACGACGTGGTCGTGGTCGACTGCGGCGCCGACTTCCGCCTGCGGGACGCCGAGGCGTGGACGACCTACTACGACACGCCCTGGGCGGGCTCGTGGGCCTACGGCATGCCCGAGCTGTGCGTCCCCGGGGGCAAGCAGCGGGCGGCCCTGGTGGGCACCCCGCGAGTGGCCGTGCCCGGGTGCTACCCCACCGCGGTGAGCCTCGCGCTCGCGCCCGGCTACGCGGCCGGGGTGCTGGCACCCCACGACGTGGTCGTCGTCGCGGCCTCGGGCACCTCGGGCGCCGGCAAGTCCGCGAAGCCGCACCTGCTCGGCAGCGAGGTGATGGGCGCGATGTCGCCGTACGGCGTCGGTGGGGTGCACCGGCACACACCGGAGATCGAGCAGAACCTGCGCGGCGTGGCCGGCGACGACGTCACCGTCTCGTTCACGCCGACACTCGCGCCGATGCCGCGCGGCATCCTGGCCACCTGCACGGCACCCGTGGTGGCCGGCGCGTCCGCGCAGTCCGTGCGTGCGGCGTGGGTGGAGGCGTATGCCGACGAGCCGTTCGTCCACGTGCTCCCCGAGGGGCAGTGGCCCTCCACGGCCAGCGTCCTCGGCAGCAACTGCGTCCACGTCCAGGTGACGCTGGACGAGCGGGTCGGTCGCGTCGTGGTCGTCGCGGCCGTCGACAACCTCACCAAGGGCACGGCCGGGGCGGCAGTCCAGTGCACCAACCTCGCCCTCGACCTCCCCGAGACCACCGGGCTTCCCATCGCTGGAGTCGCACCATGAGCCTGCCGTTGCACCTGATGAAGCACGACGTGGACGTCGCGTTCGTCCGCCTCCCCGCGGGCGAGGAGCCGGACTTCGACTGGCGAACGGGTCCGCTGGCGTCGGTGACGTACACCGACAGCGAGACCTCCGTCGTGTGCGCGCACGACGCCGTTCCCGAGGGGGCGCGGGCGCAGGGGCCGCTCGCTGCGTTCGAGATCGCCGGTCCGCTCGACTTCTCGACGGTCGGTGTCCTCGCCGGGCTGCTCGACCCGCTGGCCAAGCAGGGCATCAGCATCCTGGCGATGTCGACCTTCGACACCGACTGGATCCTGGTGGACGCCAAGCACGCCGACGAGGCGATGGCCATCTGGAAGCGCGACGGCAACACGGCCGCACCCGCCCGGCTCTCCGGCGGTGCCTCGTGAGCGTCACGGCACCCCGCGGCTTCCGCGCGGCCGGGGTGACGGCCGGCCTCAAGGCGTCCGGCACCCCCGACCTCGCCCTCGTCGTGAACGACGGCCCCGACCACCACGCGGCCGCCGTCTTCACGAGCAACCGGGTCGAGGCCGCACCGGTCACGTGGTCCCGGCAGGTCGTCGGCGACGGCCGGGTCGACGCGGTGGTGCTCAACTCCGGCGGTGCCAACGCGTGCACCGGCCCCCAGGGGTTCGCCGACACGCACGCCACCGCCGAGCACGTCGCCAACGCGCTGGGCGTCTCGGCGGGCGACGTCGTCGTCTGCTCGACCGGCCTCATCGGCGAGCTGCTGCCGATGCCCAAGGTCCTGGCCGGGGTCGTTGCCGCGGCGGCGGCCCTGTCGACGGACGGTGGCGAGGACGCGGCGGTCGCCATCAGGACGACCGACACCATCCACAAGCAGGCCACGGCCGCCCGTGCCGGCTGGTCCGTCGGCGGCATGGCCAAGGGCGCGGGGATGCTCGCGCCGGCACTGGCGACGATGCTCGTGGTCGTGACCACCGACGCCGTGGTCGAGCCGGGCGAGCTCGACGGCGTGCTGCGTGCGGCCACCGCCGTCAGCTTCGACCGGGTCGACTCCGACGGGTGCCAGTCGACCAACGACACGGTGCTGCTCATGGCGTCCGGCGCCTCCGGGCAGCGCCCGTCCACGGCGGACCTCACCGCCGCTGTCACCGAGGTCTGCGCCTCCCTGGCGCGCCAGCTCGTCGCCGACGCCGAGGGCGCCCACCACGACATCGCGATCGAGGTCGCGGGAGCCGCGTCCGTCGAGGACGCGCTCGAGGTCGGGCGCGCGGTCGCACGCAACAACCTGTTCAAGTGCGCGGTCTTCGGCAACGACCCCAACTGGGGACGCGTGCTCGCTGCGGTCGGCACCACCCGGGCCGCCTTCGAGCCGCACCAGCTCGACGTCACGATCAACGGCGTGCAGGTGTGCCGGGCCGGCGGCGTCGGCGAGGACCGCTCCCTCGTCGACCTCACCGGTCGGGAGGTGCACGTGCTCGTCGACCTGCACGCCGGCGACGAGACCGCGACGATCTGGACCAACGACCTCACCCACGACTACGTCCACGAGAACTCGGCCTACTCCACATGACCGCGACCCAGCCCCCCGCAGGCACCCGGGCCGCCAACACCGTCCGCGGCCACATCGGCGCCGCCGCGCTGCGCGTCGCCCAGGGCAAGGCCCAGACGCTGGTCGAGGCCCTGCCGTGGCTCGAGCGCTTCCGCGGCGCCCTCGTCGTGGTCAAGTACGGCGGCAACGCCATGACCGACGACACCCTCAAGGCTGCCTTCGCCCAGGACGTGGCGTTCCTGCGGTACGCCGGGCTGCGGCCCGTGGTCGTGCACGGCGGTGGTCCGCAGATCGCCTCGATGCTCGACCGCCTCGGCCTCGAGAGCGAGTTCCGCGGCGGGCTCCGGGTGACCACGCCCGAGGTGATGGACGTCGTCCGCATGGTCCTCACCGGGCAGGTCGGCCGTGAGCTGGTCGGGCTGCTCAACCAGCACGGCCCGGTCGCCGTCGGCCTCTCCGGGGAGGACGCCGGCCTCTTCGGTGCCCGGCGACGGGGGACCACCGTCGACGGCGAGGACGTCGACCTCGGCCTGGTCGGCGACGTCGTCGAGGTCGACCCCGGCGCCGTGCAGGACATCCTCGACGCCGGGCGCATCCCCGTCGTCTCGACCGTGGCGCCCGACCTCGACGTCGACGGCCAGGTGCTCAACATCAACGCCGACACCGCCGCCGCGGCGCTCGCGGTCGCGCTGCGGGCGCGCAAGCTCGTCGTCCTCACCGACGTCGAGGGCGTGTATGCCGCGTGGCCGGACCGGGACTCGCTGCTGTCCTCGCTGACGGTGAGCGGCGCCAAGGAGCTGCTGACCCGCGTCGACGCCGGCATGATCCCCAAGCTCGAGGCGTGCGTGCGCGCGGTCGAGCAGGGTGTCCCGCAGGCCCACGTGGTCGACGGCCGCCAGCCGCACTCGCTGCTGCTCGAGGTGTTCACCTCCGAGGGCATCGGCACGATGATCGTCCCCGACGAGGAGAGGTCCTGATGGGCACCCACAACGACGAGCTCCTCGACCGCTACCAGCGCTCGGTCCTCGGCGTCTTCGGCCGGCCCCCGCTGGTGCTGTCGCACGGCGACGGCTGCTGGGTCTGGGACGTCGACGGCAACCGCTACCTCGACCTCGTCGGCGGCATCGCCGTCAACGCCCTCGGCCACGGCCACCCGGCGCTCGTCGCCGCCGTGAGCAAGCAGGCGGCAGAGGCGATCCACGTCTCCAACCTCTTCACCTCCCCGGCCCAGGTCGAGCTGGCCGAGCGCATCCTGCGGGTCGCCGAGGCGCCCGAGGGGTCCGCGGTCTTCTTCGCCAACTCCGGGGCCGAGGCCATCGAGGCCGCGATCAAGCTCTCCCGCCGCACCGGTCGCTCGGGCATCGTCGCGGCCGAGGGCGCCTTCCACGGCCGCACGACCGGTGCCCTCGCCCTCACCCACAAGGCCGCCTACCGCGAGCCGTTCGAGCCTCTCATCCCCGGCGTCACGCACGTGCCCTACGGCGACGAGGACGCCCTGCGCGCGGCCGTCACCGACGAGACGGCCGCCGTCGTCCTCGAGCCCGTGCAGGGTGAGGCCGGCGTCCTGAGCCCGGGCCCGGCATACCTGCGGCTCGCCCGCGAGCTCACCACCGCCCACGGCGCGCTGCTCGTGGTCGACGAGATCCAGACGGGGGTCGGCCGCACCGGCACCTGGTTCGCGTTCCAGCAGGCGGGGGTCGTCCCCGACGCGATGACCCTGGCCAAGGGGCTCGGTGGGGGAGTGCCGATCGGGGCGCTGGTCACCTTCGGCCTCGAGGTGTCCGGGCTGCTCACCGTCGGCCAGCACGGCTCGACGTTCGGCGGGAACCCGCTGGCGGCCGCGGCCGGGCTCGCAGTGCTGGAGACCATCGAGTCGCAGGGCCTGCTGGCGCACGTCCGCGAGGTCGGCGAGCACCTCGCCGAGGCCGTCACGGCGCTCCACCACCGGCTCGTCACCGGGGTCCGGGGAGCGGGACTGCTGCGGGCGATCACCCTCGCCGCCGACGTCGCACCCGCCGTCGCCGCGGCCGCGCGTGAGGGCGGGTTCATCGTCAACCCCGTCGCGCCGAACGCCCTGCGGCTGGCCCCGCCCCTCGTCATCACCACCGAGCAGGTCGACCTGTTCGTCGCCGCCCTGCCCGCCTTCCTCGACGCCGCGTCCACCCCGGCCGCCTCGACCCCGGCCGCCTCGACCCCGGCCGCCTCGACCCCGGCCGCCTCGACCCCGAAGGAGACCGCGTGACCCTCCGCCACTTCCTGCGCGACGACGACCTCAGCGCCGAGGAGCAGGCCCTGGTCCTCGCCCGCGCGGCCGAGCTCAAGGCAGCCCCGTTATCCCGGCAGAGCCTCGCCGGCCCGCAGGTCGTCTCGGTCGTCTTCGACAAGCCGACGCTGCGCACGCAGGTGTCCTTCACCGGCGCCATCGCCCAGCTGGGGGGACACCCGCTCGTCGTCGACGGCGCCCTGGCCCAGATCGGCGTCCGCGAGTCGGTGGCCGACACCGCGCGGGTCCTCGGCCGCCAGTCCGCCGCGATCGTGTGGCGCACCTACGGCCAGGACCGGATCGAGGAGATGGCCGCGTTCGCCGGGGTCCCGGTGGTCAACGCCCTCACCGACGACTTCCACCCCTGCCAGATCCTGGCCGACCTGCTGACCGTCAACGAGCGCAAGGGCGTGCTCGCGGGCCTGACCCTCGCCTACGTCGGCGACGGCGCCAACAACATGGCCCACTCCTACCTGCTGGGCTGCGCGCTGGCCGGCATGCACGTGCGCGTCGGCACGCCCGCGTCGCACCAGCCGCAGGCCGCCGTCCTCGCGCGGGCCGAGGAGATCGCCGCCGAGCAGGGCGGGTCGGTGGCGGTGCTCGACGACGCCGGTGCCGCAGTGGCCGGAGCCGACGTCGTCGTCACCGACACGTGGGTGTCCATGGGCATGGAGGCGCAGAAGGGCGAGCGGCAGGGCAGCGCCAGCCCGTTCGTCCCGTTCGCCGTGACCGAGTCGCTGATGGCCCGGGCCGACCCCGACGCGATCTTCCTGCACTGCCTGCCCGCCTACCGCGGCTTCGAGGTCGAGGCTGCCGTCATCGACGGGCCGCAGTCGGTCGTGTGGGACGAGGCGGAGAACCGGCTGCACGCCCAGAAGGCCCTGCTCTCCTTCCTCGTCGAGGAGTCCGCGTGACCTCGCGCCCCGGACCCCTGGGCCGCCCCGTGGCGGGGCGCCGGTGAGCATCGCCGGCACCCGGACCGCACGGCACCAGCGGATCGTCGAGATCCTGGGGCGCACCGAGGTCCGCTCGCAGACCGAGCTGCTCGACCTGCTCGCCCAGGACGGCGTCGAGGTCACCCAGGCGACCCTGTCGCGCGACCTCGTCGAGCTCGGCGCCGTCAAGGTCCGCTCGGGGCGCGCGCTCGTGTATGCCGTGCCGGGGGAGGGCGGCGACCCCACGGCCCGCCCGGCCCAGGGGTCGCAGGCGGTGAGCACCCGGCTGCGCCGGGTCTGCTCCGAGCTGCTGGTCACGGCCGAGCCCTCGCACAACCTCGTCGTCCTGCGGACCCCTCCCGGTGCGGCGAACTTCCTCGCCTCGGCGATCGACCACGCCCGCATCGAGGGCCTGCTCGGCACCATCGCCGGGGACGACACCATCATGGTCATCACGACCGGCACCGCCGCCTCGCGGCGGATCGCCGACCACCTGCTCGCGCTCGCGGGCACCACGACCAACGAGGAGCAGCGGTGAACGAGCGGGTCAGCCTCTGGGGCGGACGCTTCGCGGGAGGCCCGGCCGACGCGCTGGCCGCCCTGAGCAAGTCGACGCACTTCGACTGGCGGCTCGCGCCGTACGACCTGGCGGGGTCGCGCGCCCACGCGCGGGTGCTGCACGCCGCCGGGCTGCTCGACGACGCGTCGCTCGAGGCGATGCTGGACGCGCTGGCCCGGCTGGCAGCCGACGTCGAGTCGGGCGCCTTCGGGCCGGCCGAGGACGACGAGGACGTCCACACCGCCCTCGAGCGTGGGCTGATCGAGCGGGCGGGCGCGGACGTCGGCGGCCGGCTGCGGGCCGGGCGCTCGCGCAACGACCAGGTCGCCACGCTGTTCCGGATGTACCTGCGTGACCACGCGCGCTCGGTCGCAGCCCTCGTGCTCGACGTCGTCGACGCCCTGCTGTCGCAGGCGCGGCGGCACCCCGACACGGCGATGCCCGGTCGCACGCACCTCCAGCACGCGCAGCCGGTGCTGCTCGCCCACCACCTGCTCGCCCACGGCTGGGCCCTGCTGCGCGACGTGCAGCGGCTCCAGGACTGGGACGTCCGCGCGGCCGTCTCGCCCTACGGCTCGGGCGCCCTCGCAGGGTCCTCGCTCGGCCTCGACCCCGAGGCCGTCGCCGCCGACCTCGGCTTCGACACCTCCGTCGAGAACTCCATCGACGGCACCGCGTCGCGCGACTTCGTCGCCGAGTTCGCCTTCGTCGCGGCGATGACGGCAGTGGACGTGTCGCGCCTCGCCGAGGAGGTCGTCCTCTGGGCGACCAAGGAGTTCTCCTTCGTCACGCTCGACGACGCCTACTCGACCGGGTCGAGCATCATGCCGCAGAAGAAGAACCCCGACGTCGCCGAGCTGGCGCGCGGCAAGGCCGGCCGGCTCGTCGGGGACCTGGCCGGACTGCTCACGACCCTGAAGTCGCTGCCGCTCGCCTACAACCGCGACCTGCAGGAGGACAAGGAGCCGGTCTTCGACGCCGTCGACACCCTCGAGGTCCTCCTGCCCGCCTTCAGCGGCATGGTCGACACCATGGTCTTCGACACCGACCGGCTCGCCTCCCTGGCGCCCCAGGGCTTCTCGCTCGCGACCGACGTGGCCGAGTGGCTGGTGCGCGAGGGCGTGCCGTTCCGGGTCGCCCACGAGGTGGCCGGCGCCTGCGTGCGCGCGTGCGAGGAGCGGGGCATCGAGCTGTGGGACCTCACCGACGAGGACCTCGCGGCCATCTCGCCCCACCTCACCCCGGGCGTACGCAGCGTGCTCACGGTCGAGGGCTCGCTCGCCTCCCGCGACGCCAAGGGAGGCACCGCCCCCGCCCGCGTGGCCGAGCAGGGGGAGCGGCTGGCCGAGGCCGTCGCCCGGGCCCGGGCCTGGGCCGACCATCCCGTCGAGGTGCGCTGACCCCTGGGCGCCAGCCGCGCAGGGGACGCCGGCGCCCAGGGTGCCGCGCCCGCGGCATACCGGATCGCGTGGATGCGGGACATCGGACCGCGCATTCGCTAGGTTCGGTGACGTGGGTCACAGTGGACCCGCTCCGGCGTTCGAAGGGATGACGGCATGGGTGTCAGCGACGACCTCACCGCGGCAGCAGGGCACGTGGCGGGCCTGCGACGGGCGGTGACCGCCCTGTCCAAGGAGCTCGGCAACACCATCGACATCCAGCGGCTGCGCGACGACGTCGTGCGGCTCGCCGACGACGTCGACCTCCTGGCCCGCGCCGCGGGGGTCGGCTCCCAGGACCGGGCAGGTGGGCCCGGCGAGATCGTGTTCATCCCGGACGAGGACTACGACCCCTCGATGTGGTCGGACGTCGAGGACGAGGGCGTCGGCTACCGCCGGGGCCAGTGACGTGAGCGCACCCTTCGGCGGAGGCGTCCACGCCCCCGGACGCGCCCGCATCGCCGCCCGCACCCTGCGCGAGGACCGGTGGTGGCTGCAGCCCCTGGTGACCTTCGTCTGCTTCACGGCCTGGCTGCTCTACGGGCTCATCAGGGCTTCGACGCAGAAGGACTACTTCGTCGCCGACTACGGCTACCTCACGCCGTTCGCCTCGCCCTGCCTGTCGACCTCGTGCGTGCCGGGCTCGACGCACTTCGGCACGCCGTTCGGCCAGTGGCCGCCGCTCATCCCGTTCGCGGTGCTGACGCTGCCGTTCCTGCTGCTGTTCCGGCTGACCTGCTACTACTACCGCAAGGCGTACTACCGCTCGTTCTGGCTCTCGCCTCCGGCGTGCGCGGTACCCGAGGCGCACCGCGAGTACTCGGGTGAGACGCGGTTCCCGCTCATCGCCCAGAACCTGCACCGGTACTTCTTCTACGCGGCGGTCATCGTCAGCCTCATCAACACCTACGACGTGCTGCACGCGTTCCGTGGCAAGGACGGCGGGTTCGGAATCGGGCTCGGGACGCTGATCCTGCTCGCCAACGTCGTGCTGCTGTGGTGCTACACCCTCGGCTGCCACTCCTGCCGCAACATCGTCGGCGGACGGCTCAACCACTTCTCGAAGCACCCGCTGCGCTACAAGGCCTGGGGCTTCGTCGGCAAGCTCAACGCGCGGCACATGCAGTTCGCCTGGGTGACCCTCGGCAGCCTCGTCGTCACCGACGCGTACATCGCGCTCGTCTCGTCCGGCACCATCTCCGACCTGCGCATTCTCAACTGAGGAGCCCCGTGACCGACCTCGAGACGCACGACGTCGACGTTCTCGTCATCGGTGCCGGTGGCGCCGGCCTGCGTGCCGCCATCGAGGCGCGCGAGCAGGGGCTGCGCACGGCTGTCGTGTGCAAGAGCCTGTTCGGCAAGGCGCACACCGTGATGGCCGAGGGCGGGATCGCCGCGTCGATGGGCAACGCCAACGCCAAGGACAACTGGGAGGTCCACTTCCGCGACACGATGCGCGGCGGCAAGTTCCTCAACAACCCGCGGATGGCCGAGCTGCACGCCAAGGAGGCGCCGCAACGGGTGTGGGAGCTCGAGACGTACGGCGCGCTGTTCGACCGCACCCCCGAGGGCAAGATCAGCCAGCGCAACTTCGGCGGCCACGAGTACCCGCGCCTCGCCCACGTCGGCGACCGCACCGGCCTGGAGCTGATCCGCACGCTCCAGCAGAAGATCGTGAGCCTGCAGCAGGAGGACCGGCGCGCCACCGGCGACTTCGAGGCCCGGCTGCGGGTCTTCGCCGAGTGCACGGTCACTGACATCTTCAAGGACGACTCCGGCGCTGTCTGCGGCGCGCTGGCGTACTGGCGCGAGAGCGGCGAGTTCGTGCTGTTCCGCGCGCCGGCGGTCGTCCTGGCGACGGGTGGCATCGGCAAGTCCTTCACGGTCACGAGCAACTCCTGGGAGTACACCGGCGACGGCCACGCGCTGGCCCTGCGCTCCGGCGCGGCCCTCATCAACATGGAGTTCATCCAGTTCCACCCGACGGGCATGGTGTGGCCGCCGTCGGTGAAGGGCATCCTCGTCACCGAGTCGGTGCGCGGCGACGGAGGAGTCCTGCGCAACTCCGAGGGCAAGCGGTTCATGTTCGACTACGTGCCCGACGTGTTCCGGGCGCAGTACGCCGACACCGAGGAGGAGGCGGACCGCTGGTACAAGGACGCCGACAACAACAAGCGCCCGCCCGAGCTGCTGCCCCGTGACGAGGTGGCGCGAGCCATCAACAACGAGGTCAAGGAGGGGCGCGGCTCGCCCCACGGCGGCGTCTTCCTCGACGTGTCGAGCCGGCTGCCGGCCGAGGAGATCATCCGGCGGCTGCCGTCGATGCACCACCAGTTCAAGGAGCTCGCCGACGTCGACATCACGGCCGAGCCGATGGAGGTCGGCCCGACCTGCCACTACGTCATGGGCGGTGTCGAGGTCGACGCCGACACGGCGGCGACCAGCGTCCCCGGCCTGTTCGCGGCGGGCGAGGTCGCGGGCGGCATGCACGGCTCGAACCGCCTCGGCGGCAACAGCCTGTCCGACCTGCTCGTGTTCGGCCGACGGGCCGGGGTCGGGGCCGTCGACTACGTTCGCGGCCGTGGTGTCGAGGGCGGTGGGCACCCCGCCCCGGCGGAGGCCGACGTGGCGGCCGCGACGCGGGCGGCGCTGTCCCTGTTCGACCCCAAGGACGGCGGCCAGAGCCCGTACGGGCTGCACCACGAGCTCCAGGGGAAGATGAACGAGCTGGTCGGCATCATCCGGCGCGAGCACGAGGTACGGGAGGCGCTCGAGGTCCTCGACGAGCTCGACGCCCGGGCCCGCAACGTCGTCGTCGCCGGGGGCCGGCGGTTCAACCCGGGCTGGCACCTGGCCATGGACCTGCGCAACATGCTCGCCGTCTGCCGCTGCGTGGCGATGGCGGCGCTGGAGCGCACCGAGTCCCGCGGCGGCCACACCCGCGAGGACTTCCCGGCCATGGACCCGGAGTGGCGCCGGCTCAACCTCGTCGAGACCATGACCGACGACGGGCGGATCGAGATGCGGCGCCAGCCCGTCCCCGAGATCCGCCAGGACCTGCTCGAGCTGTTCGAGCGCTCCGAGCTGTCGAAGTACCTCACCGAGACCGAGCTGCAGCGGCACGGAGGGAGCGGATCATGAGCTACCAGGGGAGCTTCCGGGTGTGGCGCGGCGACGCCGACGGGGGAGCGCTGGAGGACTTCACCGTCGAGGTCAACGAGGGCGAGGTCGTCCTCGACATCATCCACCGGTTGCAGGCGACGCAGGCCCCGGACCTCGCGGTCCGCTGGAACTGCAAGGCCGGCAAGTGCGGCTCCTGCTCCGCCGAGGTCAACGGCCGGCCGCGGCTGCTGTGCATGACGCGGATGAGCACGTTCGAGGAGGGCGACACCGTCACGGTGACGCCGCTGCGCACCTTCCCCGTCGAGAAGGACCTCGTCACCGACGTGTCGTTCAACTACGAGAAGGCGCGCGAGGTGCAGGCGTTCAGCCCGCCCGAGGGCGTGGCGCCGGGCGAGTACCGCATGCAGCAGGTGGACGTCGAGCGCAGCCAGGAGTTCCGCAAGTGCATCGAGTGCTTCCTCTGCCAGGACGTCTGCCACGTCGTGCGTGACCACGAGGACAACAAGGCCGCGTTCTCCGGCCCGCGCTTCCTCATGCGCATCGCCGAGCTCGACATGCACCCGCTCGACTCCGCCGACCGGCGCCCGGCCGCCCGGGCCAAGCACGGCCTCGGTTTCTGCAACATCACCAAGTGCTGCACCGAGGTCTGCCCCGAGCACATCAAGATCACCGACAACGCCCTCATCCCGCTCAAGGAGCGCGTCGTCGACCGCCACTACGATCCCCTCGTGTGGCTGGGCAACACGATCCGACGGCGCAAGGGCTGACCGGCCCGGGGCGAGGGCCGCGCCTCGAGCGGTCCTTCTTCGCCGAGGACGTCCTCGACGTCGCCCCCGCCCTGCTCGGGACCTTCCTGACCGTGGGCCCGGTGACGGTCCGCCTCACCGAGGTCGAGGCGTATGCCGGGGAGTCCGACCCCGGGTCCCACGCCTTCCGCGGGCCGACGCCCCGCACGCAGGTGATGTTCGGCCGCGCCGGTCACCTCTACGTCTACTTCACCTACGGGATGCACTGGTGCGCCAACGTCGTGACCGGGACCGAGGGCCACGCCAGCGCGGTGCTGTTGCGCGCCGGCGAGGTGGTGGGCGGTGAGGAGGTGGCCGCCGGGCGACGTGCGGGGATCGCGCGACGCGACTGGACGAGGGGCCCCGCCCGGTTGGCGACGACGCTCGGGCTGCGCGGCGAGGACTCGGGCGCAGACGCGTGCGGAGGCGACCGCATCGCCTTCCACGCACCGGTGGACCACGTGCCCGCGAGCCGCATCCGGACCGGCCCGCGGGTCGGGGTGAGCGGCGCCGGTGGCGACGCCGCGGCATACCCCTGGCGCTTCTGGCTGGCCGACGAGCCGAGCGTCTCGGTGTACCGCGCAGCGAAACCCCGCAGCCGTCGCCGCGGTGCATAGGGCAGGCTTGGCCCGGGCCGCGTGGTGCGGCTCACCGACCGAAGGAGACCGACGACCGTGACGAACGTTCTCGACGAGCTGCAGTGGCGAGGCCTGGTGGCGCAGACCACCGACGAGGCCGCGCTGCGCCAGGCCCTCGGCGACGGACCGATCACGGCCTATTGCGGGTTCGACCCGACCGCCCCGTCGCTGCACTTCGGCAACCTCGTCCAGCTCGTGGTGCTGCGCCACCTCCAGCGGGCCGGGCACCGGGTCATCTGCCTGGTCGGCGGCTCGACCGGTCTCATCGGCGACCCACGGCCGTCGGCGGAGCGGGTGCTCAAGACCAAGGAGCAGACCGCCGCGTGGGTGGCGAACATCCAGCGTCAGGTGCGCCCGTTCCTCGCGACGGACGGGGACAACCCCGCGATCTTCGTCAACAACCTCGACTGGACACAGGGCCTGTCGGCGCTGGACTTCCTGCGTGACATCGGCAAGCACTTCCGGGTCAACCAGATGGTCAAGAAGGAGGCGATTGCCGCGCGGCTGAACTCCGACGAGGGGATCTCCTACACCGAGTTCAGCTACCAGCTGCTGCAGGGGCTGGACTACCTGCAGCTGTACCGCGACCACGGGTGCACGCTGCAGACCGGTGGCAACGACCAGTGGGGAAACCTCACGGCGGGCTCGGACCTGATCCACCGGGTCGAGGGGAAGTCGGTGCACCTGCTCACGACCCCGCTGCTCACCGACAGCTCGGGGGAGAAGTTCGGCAAGAGCGCCGGCAACGCGATCTGGCTGTCGCCGGAGATGACGAGCCCGTACGCCTTCTACCAGTACTGGATCAACGTCGAGGACGCCTCGGTGGTGACCCTGCTCAAGGTGTTCACCGACCGCACGCAGGGGGAGGTCGCCGAGCTGGAGAAGTCCCTGGCCGAGAAGCCGTTCCTGCGGGAGGCACAGAAGGCCCTGGCGGCGGACGTGACCACCCTCGTCCACGGCGCTGAGGCGACGGCTGCGGTGCAGGCGGCGTCCGAGGCACTCTTCGGCAAGGGGGACGTGGGTGCCCTCGACGAGGCCACGCTGCTCGACGCCACGGCGGAGCTGCCCGGTGGACAGGTGGACGTCGGCACCTCGGTCGTGGACGCCTTGGTGGCGGTGGGCCTGGTCGACTCGCGCAACGCCGCCCGGAGGGCGATCTCCGAGGGCGGGGCCTCGCTCAACAACGTCAAGCTCGCCGACCCCGAGCAGGTGCTGGGGGAGGAGGACTTCCTCCACGGCCAGGTCGTCCTGCTCCGTCGCGGGCGCAAGTCCCTCGCTGCAGGCCGCCGGTCGGGCTGAGGCACACGAGGCCGGTCGCCCTGCGGCGCCCGACCCCACCGACGGATCCGCTGGTCCGGCGCCGCAGGGCGCTGACCAGCGGATTTGTCTTTTCGGCGAGGGCCCGTCTAATGTTCTCGACGTCAGCCCGACAGGGAGGAACGGACACCACCGCGGTCACCACCGCGAAGAAGGCCGGTCCCGCGGGTTGGAACCCCCGAAGAACAGCTCGGACGCCTCACCGCGTCCGAAGCCAGGAACGGGGAGTCTCCAGACCGGATTCCACCGCCGAGAAGCGGATTTGGGAAAAGGAAACGGAGAGCATAAGATTGAAGGGTTGCCCCGGACGCCGGCCGAAAGGTTTGCGAAAGGTGCGCGTCCGATCCTTGAGAACTCAACAGCGTGTCAAAAATCGATGCCAATTACCTCGTCTCGGGGTGGCTCGTGGCCGGGCTTTGATGGTTTGGTTGTGGGTTGCTTCGAACGAATTTTCCTTTGGTTGACAATGAATTTCTGGCAATTTTGCTAGTTGTTCTTGCTCAGTCA
>NZ_JBHUYG010000025.1:0-43364 GCF_042668795.1 Pedococcus sp. NPDC057267
CATCGGTGGCGTCGAGGCCTGGCTGCACGCGGGTCTGCCGACCCACGAGGGGCCGGCAGACATCCGCGAGTAAGAACCCGCGAGGGGTTCGGAGCGGTCAGCGGGTGGTGGCCGCCGCGCGCGCTCCGTTGTGGTGGGGCTTGCGGGTGATCAGCGGGATGACCATCGAGACGATCGTGATGATGCCGATGATGGTGAAGCCCCGCGTGTAAGCCTTGGTGTCCCCGATGAGGCTCGCGATGAGCAGCGGGCCGATGACGCCGCCGATGCTCCAGCCGACCAGCATGAGGCCGTAGATCGCGCCCACGTTGCGTACGCCGAAGAACCGGCCCGCGGTCGACGGCATGGTGCCGAACGCCCCGCCGTAGCAGGTGTAGATCAGCGCGGCGAGGATCGCGAACAGCGCGGTGTTGCTGGCGTGCGGGATGAGCAGCAGGCAGACGGCCTGGATGCCGAGGATGCCGAGGAACGCCGGCATCTTGCCCACGAGGTCGGACAGCCAGCCCCACAGGATGCGGCCGCCGCCGTTGAAGACGGCGAGGATGCCGACCAGGCTGGCCGCCGCCGTCTTGGAGTAGCCGGCGATGTCGGTGGCGCTGCCCGCTGCCACCGCGATCAGCGAGATGCCTGCGGTCACGCTCATCGTCAGGATGAGGGTGAGCAAGTACCACTGCGGCGTCCGCAGGGCCTCGTTGGTCTCGAAGTCGGGCTCACCGGAGACAGGGTCCGTGGTGGTCGCGGCCGGGGCGTTCGTCGTCGCCGGGGCGGCCGCGCGGTCGGTGGTCGCCGCCGCGACCGGTGGGTTGGCGAAGAACGTCGTGCCGATCAGCAGCGCGATGAGGTAGGCGATGCCGAGCCAGAGGAACGCCCGGGTGGGCTGCGAGGGCGTGTTGTCGATGAGGGCCTGACCGACCGGCGCCGTGATGACGGCGCCGAAGCCGAACCCTGCGACGGCGAGACCGGTGATGAGGCCGGGCTTGTCCGGGAACCACTTCTGCAGCATGGCGATCGGGACGATGTAGACCATGCCGAGTCCGAAGCCGCCGATGACGCCGTAGCCGAGCACCAGCAGCCAGAACATGTCCTTGTTCGTCGCGAACGACGCCAGGATCACGCCGACGCTGTAGATGATCCCGCCCGTCAGGGCGACGACGCGCGGTCCGCGACGGTCCTGCAGCCGGCCGCCGACGAAG
The DNA here is from genome assembly GCF_042668795.1 of Pedococcus sp. NPDC057267. Classification (NCBI taxonomy): domain Bacteria; kingdom Bacillati; phylum Actinomycetota; class Actinomycetes; order Micrococcales; family Intrasporangiaceae; genus Pedococcus; species Pedococcus sp. NPDC057267. The sequence continues at coordinate 1,194 of NZ_JBHUYG010000025.1, forward strand.
CTGCCGATGAAGATCATGCCGAGCACGACGCTGAACGGCACCGCCGCCTTCGCCTTGGACCAGCCGAACGCGTCAGGCTCCTGCAGCGCCTTGGCGAACACGCTCCACGCGTACACGGAGCCGATCGCGAGCTGGACGAGGATGGCGCACACGAGGATGACCCACCGGTTGTGGGTCCGGCCCGAGGTGGCGGGCGCGGCGGGGCCCGGGGACCCCACCGTGGTGCTGCGAGTGCTGTCGCTCAATGCGCTCTCCCTTCTCGCCCGGGTGCCGGGCCCCTGCACGATCCGCCGGTCAGCGGCCCGTGGTGATCGAGTCCTTCGTCTCCCCCCGGCGGCGGCGCTCCTCCAGCCGTTCCTTCTGCGGTGTCACGGTGTACTTCGGGTCCTTGGTGGACTCCATGCCCGCCTCGAAGATGCCGAACCGCGTCAGCACCGACCCGGCCATCAGGGCGATCCCGCTGAGTCCGGCCATCGTGCGGTTGCGCCCGAACAGCGCCGCACCGACCGCTCCCCCGGCCGTGAGCGCCTTGGCGGCCTTGAGCATCCCGCCCGCGCGCCCCTCGTGCAGCGGCTCGGCGACCAGCGGGTGCATCCGGCGCTCCATGAGCTCGGACGCCCCCAGCTCGACGGTCGCGCTGATCGCCGCGAGCCGCCGGGCGGGGCCGTTCTGCTCGGCCGGCGTCGTGACGAGGGCCAGGCCCGCCGCCGCGGCGTTGGCCGAGCTCACGAAGACGAACGGCAGCTCGCGGAACGACTCGCGCCACGTGGGCGTGGTCGTGTCGGCCAGCAGCACGGCGGTGTATGCCGCGAGGGGCATGGAGAACGCGGCGGTGCCGGCGGTGGCCACGGGGTCGGCGACCCGGGCGAGCCGGGCCAGGCGCGAGCGCCGCGGCAGCACGGCCTCGGCGAGCTCGGTCGCGGCCGCGGCCCCGGCGAACGTGCCGAACGCCGTGAGGATCCACGAGCCGACCGACATCGGCGAGGTGAGCTTGGCGACCCGCAGCATGTTGAGGGCGCGTTCCGGACGGCCGAGGTCCTTGGCCAGCGCGGCGCCGCCGAGGGCGACGGACGCCAGGGCGGCGACGCGGCCGGTGCGGCGCAGCGCCGGACGGCCGGTCAGCGCGCCTCCTGCGCCGACGAGCCCGGAGCCGCCGGCGAGGCCGCCGAGGAAGAGGTATGCCGCGATCTCGTGGCCCCACGGTGCGGGCTTGACGACGTTATGGCCGTAGTAGCTCGAGAACTGCGCGTCCGGCACCATGACCGACTCGTCCCGGCGTCGCCGGCCGGACCCGCCCTTGCCACCGTCTCCCTTGCCGCCCGCGCCGTTCTGCTGCCGCCGGCTGCGCGGCAGCTCGGGGGGACGGTCCGCGTCGAGCGGGTTGGTGGTCATCGGCGCCTCCCTGCGAACGCGGCCACGGCCATGCCGAACATCGCCACCGCGGCGAAGCCCGCCTTGCGGAACATCTCGGGCAGGTCGGCCGTCGGGACCCTGGGGTCCGGCGGCAGGCCGTAGACCTCCGGCTCGTCGAGCAGGAGGAAGACCGACCCGGTGCCGCCGACGCCGTCGTGGCTGTTGGCGCCGTAGAGGCGGGCCTCGGTGAAGCCGTTCTCGTGCAGCACCTGGACCCGGTCGCGCGCGGTGTCGAGCATCTCCGCCAGGGTGCCGAACTTGATCGACGTCGTCGGGCAGGCCTGGGCGCACGCGGGCGTCTGGTCGTGGCCGATCCGGTCGTAGCACAGCGTGCACTTCTGGGCGACGCCGATGTTGGAGACGACGCCGCCGTCCCGCGTGTCGGCCCGCTTGTCCTCGCGCCGCTCGATGACGCCGAACGGGCACGCGGCCACGCAGTAGCCGCAGCCGTTGCAGACGTCGGACTGGACGACGACCGTGCCGTGCTCGGTGCGGAACAGCGCACCGGTCGGGCAGACGTCGAGGCACCCGGCGTGCGTGCAGTGCTTGCACACGTCCGAGGCCATCAGCCACCGGAAGTCCGGCAGCGTGCCCGTCGCCTCGGCGGTCCGGGCCGCCGCCGCCATCGCGTCGAGCGAGCCGTCGGCGCCGGCGGCTGCGGGGACGACGCCCTCGAGCGCCGCCGGCGCGGTGCCGGCAGCCCCCGACGGGGCGTGGTGAGGGGCGTCCGGCGGCCGCAGCGCCGGCATACCGAGGTCCACGAGCTTGCGCCCCGACTCGCGGGCCTGCTGCACGCGGTCCGTCGTCTGCTCGATGAACGCCACGTGGCGCCACGTGCTCGCGCCGAGGCCACCGGTGTTGTCGTAGGAGTTGCCGGTGAGCGTCAGGCCGTCCTCGGGGATGGCGTTCCACTCCTTGCACGCCACCTCGCAGGCCTTGCAGCCGATGCAGATCGAGGTATCGGTGAAGAAGCCCTTGCGGGGTTCGGGGTCCTCCCACGCCGCGTCGTGCGACGGGTCGGTCGGCCCTGCGAGCTGGTGCTGCCAGAACCCCATCAGGCGTCGGCCTCCTTCGTGTCGGTGGTCCGCAGCTGGTTGCTGGTCTCGACCGTGATCCCCGCCCGCGACTGGTACTCCTCGACCAGCCGCAGCAGCGCCTCGCCACGCGGGCGGCGGCCTGGGACGATGTCGCACGAACCGACCTTCGACTCCTGGATCTGGACGTTGGGGTCCAGGGCGATGCCGAGCAGGTCGTTCGCGGCGTCACCGGAGACGACGGCGTCGCCGCCGACACCCCAGTGGTACGGCAGGCCCACCTGGTGGATGGTGTGGCCGCCCACCTGCAGCGGCGTGATGCGCTCGGTGACCAGCACCCGCGCCTCGATCGCCGACCGGGCCGACACGATCGTCGCCCAGCCGCCGTTGACGAGGCCGCGCTCGGCCGCGAGCTCCGGGGAGACCTCGCAGAAGAACTCGGGCTGGAGCTCGGACAGGTACGGCAGCCAGCGGCTCATGCCACCCGCGGTGTGGTGCTCGGTCAGCCGGTACGTCGTGAAGACGAACGGGAAGACGTCGGACCCGGGCTGGGTCCCGGACGGGCTGAACAGGTTGTCCTTGCGCGGGAACACCTTGCGGGCGGGGTTGCTCTGCTGCCCGTAGAGCGGGTTCTGGACCGGGGACTCCTGCGGCTCGTAGTGCGTCGGGAGCGGTCCGTCGAGCATGCCCTTGGGCGCGAACAGCCAGCCCTTGCCGTCGGCCATCATGACGAACGGGTCGTCACCGGCGAGGCCGTCGGGCCCGCCGGTGCCCGGCTCCGGCCGGTACGACGGGGCCTTGGTCTTGACGAAGTCCGGCGTGTCGATGCCGGTCCAGGTCTGCTTCTCCTCGTCCCACCAGACGTACTTCTTGCGCTCGCTCCACGGCCTGCCCTCGGGGTCGGCCGAGGCGCGGTTGTAGAGGATGCGGCGGTTGTCGGGCCACGCCCAGCCCCACTCCTGTGCCGTCGGGCCCTGTTCGCGACCGGGCTTGCGGTTGGCGGAGCGGTTGACGCCGCCGGCATAGACGCCGGAGTAGATCCAGCACCCGGAGCTCGTCGAGCCGTCGGCCTTGAGGTCGGTGTACATGCCCGCGAGCTCACCGGCCTTGTCACCGGACAGGTGGCGGCCGTTGATCTCCTGCAGGACGGCCTCGCTGCTGATCTCGCCGTCCTCGTCGAGCGGGTAGTCCCACGTGAGGTCGAGCAGGGGGCGGTCGCGCGGGTCGTCGGAGTCGGCGAGCCGCGCGCGGATGCGCTGCCCGAGCTCGTAGAAGAACTCCAGCTCGCTCTGGCACTCACCCGGCGGGTTGACCGCCTTGTGCCGCCACTGCAGCAGCCGCTGGGTCTGGGTGAACGTGCCGGCCTTCTCGACGTGCGACGCCGGGGGCAGGAAGAAGACCTCGGTGCCGATCTTCTCGGTCTCGAGCTCGCCGGTGGCGATCTCGGGGGCGTCCTTCCAGAACGTCGCCGACTCGATCATCTGCAGGTCGCGGACGACCAGCCACTTCAGCTGGGCCAGCGCCAGGCGCTGCATCCGGCCGTGCGCCGAGCCGACGGCGGGGTTCTGGCCGAGCAGGAAGTACCCCTCGACCTCGCCGTCCCGCATGGCCATGGTCGTCTGGTAGGTGCCGTGCGCCCCGCTGAGCCTCGGCAGGTAGTCGTAGGCCCAGTTGTTCTCCTTGGTCGCCGCGTCGCCCCACCACGCCTTGAGCAGGCTCACGGCATACGCGTCGGCGTTGGCCCAGAAGCCCTTCTGCTCCTTGTTCGCGATGGCGGTGACGTAGTCGTCCCACGTGTCGTGGTTGCCCACCATCGGCATGGCGAGGTAGCCCGGGAGGAGGTTGTAGAGCGTCGGGATGTCGGTCGAGCCCTGGATGCTCGCGTGCCCGCGCAGCGCCATGATGCCGCCGCCCGGGCGGCCCATGTTGCCCAGCAGCAGCTGGACGATGGCGGCCGTGCGGATGAACTGGGCGCCGAGCGAGTGGTGGGTCCAGCCGACGGCGTAGACGAAGGCCGAGGTCCGCTCGCGGCCGCTGTTCTCGGTCAGCGCCTTGGCGACGTAGTGGAAGTCGTCGACGCTGATGCCGCAGACCTCCGCCACCATCTTGGGGGTGTACCGGGCGTAGTGGCGCTTGAGGATCTGGAACACCGTGTGCGGGTCCTGCAGCGTCTCGTCCCGCTTGACCCGGGCGTGCTCCAGGGCTGGGCCACCGGATCCGTGCTCGTCACCGGCGGACCGCTTCGAGGCGCTGTGGCCGTGCTCGTGGGTCGCGGCGGGGCCCCCGATGGTGCCCGGCGAGGCGTCGTCACCCTCGCCCTCGGTGGCGTAGGCCCAGGTGGAGGAGTCGTAGGCGCCCAGCTTGTCGTCGTACCCGGAGAACAGGCCGTCGAGGTCCTCGGTGTCCTGGAAGTCCTCGGTCACGATGGTCGCCGCGTTCGTGTAGGCGACGACGTACTCCTTGAAGTACAGGTCGTTCGTGAGGATGTGGTTGATCAGGGCACCGAGGAACACCACGTCGCTGCCGGCGCGGATCGGGACGTACTTGTCCGCCGTCGCCGAGGTGCGCGTGAACCGCGGGTCGATGTGGATGACCTTGGCACCGCGCAGCCGTGCCTCGGTGACCCACTGGTACCCCACGGGGTGGCACTCGGCCATGTTGGAGCCCTGGATGACGATGCAGTCGGCGTTCGCCAGGTCCTGCACGTACTGCGTCGCGCCACCGCGCCCGAACGAGGACCCCAGACTGGGGACCGTGGCGGAGTGTCAAATACGGGCCTGGTTCTCGATCTGTATGGCGCCGGCGGCGGTGAAGAGCTTCTTGATGAGGTAGTTCTCCTCGTTGTCGAGGGTGGCTCCCCCGAGCGAGGCGATGCCCATGGTGCGGCGCAGTGGCCGACCGTGCTCGTCGGCGTCCTGCCACGTGCGGCGGCGGGTCTCGACGAACCGGTCGGCGATCATGTCGATCGCGGTGTCGCGGTCCATCCGCTCCCACTCGGTGCCGTGGGGGCGCCGGTAGAGCACGTGGGTCTGGCGGGCGGGGCTGTTGACGAGCTGCTCGCTGGCCGAGCCCTTGGGGCACAGGCGCCCGCGCGAGATCGGGGAGTCCGGGTCGCCCTCGATCTGCACGACCTTCTCGTCCTTGACGAACACCTTCTGGCCGCAGCCGACGGCGCAGTACGGGCACACGGACTGCACGACCCGGTCCGCCGTCGTGGTGCGCGGGGTCATCGACCGGGTGCGCGGCGACGTCACAGCCGGGCCCCGGCCGAGCAGGTCACCACTGCGGACCTGTCGGAGCACAGGCCAGTCCAGGAAAGTCTTCCTCGAGCTCATGTTCAGCCTCCTTGCGGCGACCCTAACCCCGAGTCCCTCACCGCGCACTCCCGACGAACCGGGCGCAGCGGGGGGACCTGCACGACCGGGCAGGCCGGGGCGTCGACGCAGGTCAGGAGGCGGGCAGGGCGCTCGCTCGCGCGCCTCAGCGGACGGCGGGGATGAGCAGAATCTGGCCGGCGTGGACCTGGTCCGAGGCGAGGTCGTTGGCGACCTGGATGCGAGCGACCGCGTCGGCGATCGGCAGACCCGGCAGCTGGGTCGCGGCGACCTCCGAGAGCGTCTGGCCCGAGCGCACGGTCGTCGAGTGGTCGATGGTCGTCGCCGATGCACCGCCCGAGAAGGCGGCCACCGCGATGGCGACCAGCGCCACGAGGACGGTCAGGGTGATGGCGAGCCGGCCGGCCCGGGTGAGGCGCAGGGGCGCGGGGGCGGGGACGCGGACCTCGTCGCCGCACGGCACCGAGACCAGGTGCGGGCGTGCGGGGCGGCGCGGCTCGTGCACCGGCGCGGCGGTGACGTCCCAGGCGACTGCTGCACTCATCGGGTCCTCCATCGTCATGGCCCTCGAACAGGTGTCCGAAGACCGTAGGTTGCCAGTTCTAGCACGCATGTTCGAATGCTTCAAGACACGCGTCGAACACATGTTTGGAAACTGTGTTCGAACGCCATACGCTGTGTCCACGTCGAGGAGCACACCAGAGCGCACTGACAACGCTCCGTCCCGGAGCGGCCGGAGGCGGCACCGAGGCGGCGGACCACCTGGCGTCGGGAGCCGGGCAGACGGCACCTGACCTGCAGAAACGAGGAGCGGCATGAGCGGCGACAACGTCAAGGAACTCCCCGACCGCGACCGTGGCGACGGCCTCACCGTGCGCCAGCGCAAGGTCCTGGAGGTCATCCGCAACTCGGTCGACCGGCGGGGCTACCCCCCGAGCCTGCGCGAGATCGGCGAGGCCGTCGGCCTGACCTCACCGAGCTCGGTCGCGCACCAGCTGTCCACGCTCGAGCGCAAGGGCTACCTGCGCCGAGACCCCAACCGCCCCCGCGCCATCGAGGTCGTCTCCCCCGACGCCGGCGCCGACGGCCGCGGCTACCGCGGTGGCGCCGCCCCGCAGGACGAGGTCGCCGAGTTCGACGAGACCGGCCTGGGCGACGCCCGGCCCGAGGCGTCCTACGTCCCGGTGCTGGGCCGGATCGCCGCCGGCGTGCCGATCACCGCGGAGGAGTCGGTAGAGGAGGTCTTCCCCCTGCCGAAGCAGATCGTCGGCGAGGGCTCGCTCTTCCTGCTCAAGGTCGTCGGCGACTCGATGGTCGACGCAGCGATCTGCGACGGCGACTGGGTCGTCGTCCGCCAGCAGCCCACGGCCGACAACGGCGACATCGTCGCCGCGATGCTGGACAACGAGGCGACCGTCAAGACGTTCAAGCGGCGCGACGGCAAGGTGTGGCTGCTCCCCCACAACCCCGCGTTCGAGCCGATCGACGGCGACCACGCGACGATCCTCGGCAAGGTCACCGCGGTCCTGCGCCGCGTCTGACGCCCCGGAGCTGCGCGGTCAGCTCTCGTCGCCGAGCGCGTCGAGGTAGTGGGTGAGGCGGGCGGTGAACTTCTCGCCGCCGTCGCCGTCCGCCCACAGCTCCCACAGCTCGTTGTCCTCCGAGCGCAACGCCCGGTGAAGCGCCTGGGTGGCCAGCTCCTCGAGGCGTTCGTCGACGTCGAGCGGGTCCTCGTCGACCCAGCGGGGGACGTTGCGCTCCCCCACCACGGACTCGGGGTCGTCACAGGCCGACACGATGACGGCCGCAGCGATGGCCTCGGACATCACCGGCGCCTCGATGTAGTCGCGGGAGCGGACGACCCGGCCCAGTGCCGACTCCACCCGCTCCCTGCGGCCCTCGGGGTCGGAGTCCTCGAGGTCGTCGAGGAAGTCCAGTGCGTCGTCGTTCTCGAACGGTCCCGCACCCGTCGCACCCATGGGTTTCGCCTCCCAGGTCTCGCACCAACCTCTAGGGCACGAGAGTGCCAAGCCCGAGCCGTCCGCGCCAGCCCTGACGCGGGTCAGGCGAGGCGTTGGTACCAGGCGGTGTCGACCCACCGGCCGAACTTGTTGCCCACCTCGCGCAGGACCCCCACCCGCTCGAAGCCGAAGGCCACGTGCAGCGCCTCGCTGGCCTCGTTCGGCTGGGCGATGACCGCGAGCTGGGTGTGCACGGACGGCTCGGCGTCCAGCCGGCCGAGCAGCGCGGCATACAGGCTCCGGGCGACCCCTCGTCCGCGGGCGGCGGCGTCGACGTACACCGACACCTCCTTGGTGCCGGCGTAGGCGGGGCGCGGGCGGAAGGGCCCGGAGAAGGCGTAGCCGACGACAGCGTCGTCGAGGCACGCGACCAGGACCACGTCGCCCGGTCCCGTGGCCGCCAGCTTCTCGCCGAGCTTTGCCGCCCCGCGCTCCTGCGTGTCGAACGTCGCCACCGACGTGCGCACCTGCTCGTCGTAGATCGCGGCCATGGCCGGCAGGTCCGGCGGCGTGGCGTCGCGGACCGTGACGGGTCCGGGCGCGGTGGCGAGGTCGGTCATATCGGCGATGCTAGGGGGATGAGTGAGGAACACGGCCACGAGCACCCCCAGGGCACCACCTCCACCGACTCCGGCGGCGAGCGCCGACGGATGTGGGACGAGCGGTATGCCGCGTCGGCCCACGTCTGGAGCGCCGAGCCGAACGCCGAGGTGGAACGCATCTTCGGGGACTGGGAGCCGGGGCGGGCGCTCGACCTCGGTGCGGGCGAGGGGCGGCACGCGGTATGGCTGGCGGCGAAGCGGTGGCGGGTGACCGCCGTGGACTTCTCGGCCGTCGGCCTGGCCAAGGGCGAGAAGGAGGCCGCCGCCCGCGGCCTGCGGGTGGACTGGGTGGTGGCGGACGTGCGGTCGTGGCAGCCGCCGGCGCACACGGCATACGACCTCGTGCTCGTGGCCTACCTGCACCTGCCGGAGGACGTGCTCACCCGCGCCACGGCCTGGCTGGCACCCGGCGGCGCGATCGTCGTCGTAGGACACGCGCTGCGCAACCTCACCGAAGGCGTCGGCGGCCCGCAGGACCCCGCGCTGCTGCAGACCGTCGAGGGGCTCCGGGAGGTCGCGTCCGAGCTGGAGGTCGAGCGCTGCGAGGAGATCGTGCGCCACACCGACGCGGGCGACGCGATCGACGTCGTCCTGGTGGCGCGGCGCCCGAGGTCCTGAGCGCCGTCGGGCGACGAGTCGGGTCAGGCGCCGAGCCGCGCGAGGAGACGGGTGAGGGTCGGCCCGAGCGGGGCGTCGAGCTGGATGGTCGCCTCGCCGTCGCCGCGGGTCGGTCCGCGGGTGATGATCGCGACCGGGATCCCCAGCGCGTGGGCGCGCCGGACGAACCGGTAGCCGCTCATCACCTTCAGGCTCGAGCCGAGCACGAGCAGCGCGCTGGCCGACTCGGTCAGCCGGAAACACTTCTCCACCAACGGTTTCGGCACCGACTCACCGAAGAACACGACGTCCGGCTTGAGCGTGTCACGCCCGCAGACCAGGCAGAGCGGGACCACGAACGCCTCGACGTCGAGGGCATTGAGGGCGATGTCGCCATCGGGTCGGATCTCGTCCGAGGTGACGGTGAACGACGGGTTGGCCTCGCGCATCCGCGCGTCGAGGTCCCAGCGGCTGGAGCGGTCGCCGCAGGTGAGGCAGACGACCCTGGCCAGCGAGCCGTGCAGCTCGACGACGTCGGTGGCGCCGGCGTGCTGGTGCAGCCCGTCGACGTTCTGGGTGATGACCGGGCCAATGCGGCCGCTCGCCTGCAGCCGGGCGACGGCGTCGTGGCCGGCGTTCGGGCGGGCGAGGTTGAACCGCTGCCACCCGACGTAGCTGCGCGCCCAGTACTTCTTGCGGGCCTCGCTCGAGGCGGTGAACTCCGAGTACTGCATGGGGGTGACGCGCCGCTGGCCGTCGGGGCCGCGGTAGTCGGGGATGCCGGACTCCGTCGAGATCCCGGCCCCGGTCAGGGCGACGACACCGCCCCGGTCGAGCAGGGCCGCGACGTGGTCGAGGTCGTCCTCGGTCGTCGTCGTGGTGGCGGGCTGGGTCACCGGACAAGCGTACGTGGCCGCCGCCGGACCGCTCGGGGTGGCGGGGTGGCAAGGTGGCGGGGTGGGACCACCGTGCAGGGTCGGTCAGAACCGGCCGAGCAGGCGCCGCTTTGCCGAGTCGGCGAGCGCCCGGTCGGCTACGGCCGGGTCGGCCACCTCGTCGTGCGGCGGTCGTGGGGGGACGTCGCGCGTGACCAGGTGCGGTGCGTGGGCGCGCACCTGCGCGTCGGCGATGAGGTAGCCGTGTCGTTCCAGGACGTGCTGCTCCTGCTCGGAGAAGGAGTCGAGGTCGGTGCGGACGGCGTTGATGAGCTCGGTGGTGCTGCGTGGGTAGCAACCGTCGACCACCATGTCCAGCGCCCACGAGGTGCCGAGGATCGCCCGCCGTGCGTATGCCGCGTGCAGCCACCGGGAGCGCACCGACTGGCCGCCGTTCGTGGCGATGCTCAGGATCCGCAGCATGCGCCCGGCCACGGTGTGCTCCGTGCGGGCCCGGAAGACGCCGCCGCCGTCGCTGACGAGCACGGTGGCGTGGCGCTTCCACACGGGCTCGAGGCCGAGGTTGTCGTAGACGCCGCCGTCGGTGAGCCGGATGCGGTGGCGGATCGCCTGCCGGGCGTCCTCGGACTCGAGCCCCTTGTGGCCGCCGACAAGGCCGAGGGCGTCGCCGTCGAGGACCATCGGTGCGAAGAACGGCGGGAACGCGCACGACGCGGCGACGATGTCGGCGATGCGGACGCCGGCGGGCGGCGCGGCGTACCCGAGGCGGTAGTCACCCACGCGCCCGTGCGGCTGGTGGGCCGTGGGGTCCTCGAACACCCAGTTGACGCCGTAGCCGATCTCGGTGGCGCCGGTGATGACGGCCGGTCCGGCGGCTGCGTTGTCCCGCAACGGGGTCGACCACCACTCGACGGCCTCGGCCAGCTGCTCGGCGAGGGCGCGGACCGCGGCGTCCGACGTCAGCCACCGCCAGGCCAGGAGCCGGCCCAGCAGTGCGGGAGTGCGGATGTTGCGGGACGCGAGGCGGGCGAGGGGTGCCGCGACGTACTCCTCGAAGCCCTGCACCTCTCCCCCGCCGACCGGGAAGGTCAGGCGGGGGTCTGCCACGAGGTTGGCGACGATCGAGCCGCCGGAGACGCCGCTGACCGTCGTCAGCTGGGCCAGCACGCCGAGCTCGTTGAGGCGGCGCAGGGCGCCGAGGTGGAAGAGGGCGGCGCGGTAGCCGCCGCCGGACAGGCACAGGGCCGTGCCGTGTCGGCCTCGTCCGCCCGGCGCGGCTGCGTCGCCGAGGTCCTCGACGTCGGTGTCCGCGTCGACGTCGTCGAGGGCTCGGGTGGTGGCGCTCTGCTCTGGCTTCATCGTGCGGTCGATACAAGCAGAGGGTGCGGACACCCGCGCGTCGCGAGCGGGGCCGCCGTGCGCGGCGTCAGTGCGTGACCAGGCGCGCGTGCGCCTCGCGGACCTGCAGCGTGGTGACCGGCTCGTCCTGCAGGTCGGCGACGGAGTCGATGTCCTGCCAGGGGCCGCCGTTCGCGCGGTACTGCGCGGTGAGCTGGGCGTCGACGCTGACCCGGGCTGCTGCTGTCGGCCTGGTGTAGGTGTGCCGGATCGCGCCGTCGGGGTAGACGCCGCCGGGGTCGGTCGTCGGTCCGCTGCTGGTGCCGTCACCGTAGTGGAAGTCGTACGACCGCGCGGCGATCCTGAACTCGACGGACCAGGACAGCAGCTGCACGGGCTCGCTCACCTCGCCCGGCTGCAGTCCCGCGTCGCCCGGCCACTCGGCGCGGAAGTAGGTGGGCAGGTTGACGAGGGTCTTGTTGCCCGCGGGCTCGATGCCGACGCTCGGCTTGGAGAAGGGCAGCTGCCGGAACGCGTTCTGGATCTGCGCCAGGGTCGGGATGGCCGGTGGTGCCGGGACCCCGGGCGGTGCGTCGTCGAGGCCGCACATCTCGCGGACGAGCGTCCAGGAGCCGTTCGGGTCGGACTTCGGACGGCTCTCGAGCCGGTACAGGATCTCGCCGGACTTCGGGTCCGAGGCTGGCAGGCGGTACCTGCACGCCGTCTGGGCGTACGAGCAGTTGGTGGCATCACCACCGACCGTGTCCGAGATCCGAACCGGCGTGCATGCGGGGACCAAGCGGTAACTATTTGAACTGCCCTTCATGGAGGCTGGCTGCGAGCCGTTTTGTGATGCGGCCGAGCCCCCCGGCGACTCTTGACTCGCTTCGACGGTCGCCCCGTTCGCGCTCAGCGTGGTCTTGAGTTTTCCCTTGGGATGGTCGACCTTAACTCCGGCCAAGCGCCCCGTCGTCGCCATTGCCTGTTCAGCAGCGGCAACACCCAGAGCGAGCGTCGCCAAAATGGCAGCAATGCCTGCCATTAGCTTCATGGCCTTCATACGACTGCCACCGCTTGCTCGGCGACCCATGACTGGCCGCGCCACTGCAGCGTGATGCGAAGCGTCGTTTTGTCCGCGGGAAAGGACTCCACGACTACGCCACCACGATCCACAGTCTTTGATGGAGCTTCATCGATGAGGAGATCGATCGTCATAGCGTCCGCCGTGGCACCTGGACGTACGTACATATCCTTCAGCGACAGAGCCGTACGCTGCTGGCGTTGCCCTTTCGCCGCGAGTTGGCGACTCATGTCGACATACGCCTTGCATCCCTTGCATGCATCTCCCGATACAGCCTCCAAGGCGGTGGGGTCAGCACTGACTTGTGAGTCATCAAGGACCGAAACGAAGTACTTGGCAAAGGCTCGGGCGCCGGCTTCGGTGTGCTGGGTCGCCTCGGGAGGCAACGCGACTGTCTTGGTCGGGCTCGGGCTCTGGGTCGTGGTGGACGACGTCGTCGAGCTGCGTGAGCTGCTCGTCGACGACGTCGTGGACGGTGGGCTGTCACCCCCACCGGTGCACGCCGCGAGCGCCAACGAGCTCGCGACGACTGCAGTGAACGCCCCTCTGCGGACCTGCATGGAACCTCCCCCTTCGCCGGCAGCCGCCTGCGGGAGCGGCCCGTCTGCGACAGCGATTCTACGGATTTGCCCGATTCCGTCGACCGCACCGTCCACAGGCCCCGGCGCATTACCCCGGGTACCGTCCATCACCTCGTCGAAAGATCATCAACGTTTCGATAACACTGCGTTATGCTGGTTTCATGATCGACGCCGCCGGCCTTCGGGTGATGAAGGCGATCGCCGACGAGGGGAGCTTCACCGGAGCCGCCCTCGCCCTCGGCTACTCCCAGCCAGCCATCTCGCAGATGGTGCGCCGTCTCGAGCAGCGCACCGGGACCGTCCTGGTCGAGCGCGTCGGCCGCAACGTGCGGCTCACCGAGGCCGGCCAGGTGCTGGCGCGGCACGCGGTGTCCGTCCTCGCCGCGCTCGACGCCGCCGAGGAGGAGGTCGCCGCCATCGCCGGGCTGCGGGCCGGTCGGGTCCGCCTCATGGCCTTCCCCTCCAGCTCTGCGACCCTCGTCCCCCGGGCGCTCGCCCTGGTCAAGCAGCGCTTCCCCGACGTGCAGGTCACCTTCACCGAGGCCGAGCCGCCCGAGTCCCTCGCCGCGCTCAAGGCGGGCGAGTGCGACCTGGCCGTCGCCTTCGCCTACGAGGGCACCGACGTGGGCCGCGGCGAGGAGGACATGGAGCTGTTCGTGCAGCACAAGCTGCTCGACGACGAGGTCCGCCTCGCCCTCCCGCGCGACCACCCGTTGGCCAGCGAGCCCGTGGCCGACCTCACCAAGCTCGCCGACGAGAACTGGATCGCGGGCTGCCCACGCTGCCGCGGCCACCTGCTGCAGATGTGCGCCACGGCCGGGTTCTCCCCCAACGTCGGGTTCGAGACCGAGGACTACGTCGCGGTGCTGGGCCTCGTCGCCGAAGGCCTGGGCGTCGCGCTCATCCCCGACCTCATCCTGCGCACCGCCCACCACCGGGACGTCGTCACCCTGCCCATCCACCCGGCCTCGCGCCGGACGGTCAGCGTCGTGACCACCCCCGACCTCCAGCGCGTGCCCGCCGTCCACGCCACGATCGAGGCCCTGGTCGAGGCCGCCAAGGCCAAGCCCCGCGTCCTCGCCAGCACCTGACGCGTCCGCGAGCGCCCGGGGTCAGCGGCGTCGCCACGTCACCCCCACCGAGCCGCGGTCGTCGACGACCGCCACGTCGCCACGCTGGTCGGTGCGCAGCACGGCATACCCGTCGCGCGCGAGGACCTGCAGCGCCTTCGGCGACGGGTGCCCGTAGTCGTTGTCCTTCCCGACGCTGATCACGGCGACGGGAGCCGCGACCGCCCCCAGGAGGTCTGGGTCGAGGTTGGCGGACCCGTGGTGCGCCACCTTCACCACGTCGAAGCTGCCAGCCCGCGCGGCCATGGCGGGGTCGCGCCGCAGCTGCAGGAGGATCGCGTGCGCGGCCTCGCGCTCCACGTCACCGAGGAGCAGCAGGTCGACCGGGCCGGCGCGGACGGCGAGGACGACGGAGGCGTTGTTCGGCACCGAGCCGCTGTCGAGCCGTCGTGCTGGCCACCACACGTCGGCCTCCACCCCGGGCCAGCTGAGGTGGTCGCCGGCGACGATGTCCGTGACCGGTATGCGGCGGGCCTGGGTCCATCGCTCGACCTCGCGCCACTGGTACGGCGGGTCGTGGACGGGGGTGGCCAGCACGCCGCGGACGGTACGCCCGCGCAGCACGCCGGGGAGGCCGTCGGCGTGGTCGGCGTGGAAGTGGGTGAGGACGACCGAGTCGACGACCCCCACGCGCAGCCTGCGCAGGCAGGCGTCGATGAGGGCGGGGTCCGGGCCGGCGTCCACGACCACCGCGTGCCCGGGCGAGGTCGCGAGCACGAGCCCGTCGCCCTGGCCCACGTCGCACGCGACGAACCGCCATCCAGGCGGAGGCCAGGCGGCGGCCGACGTGGGGGCGGCGCCGGCGACGACGAGGACGACGACCGAGAGGAACGCCACGGGGTGCCACCGGGCGAGGTGGGCCCAGCGTCGGGCGCTGAGGACCACCCCGACCGTGACGACGGCGAGCAGGACCGCGCCCGGGGCGCCGTCGGGCCACGGCAGTGTGCCGCCGGGCACGGTCGCGCAGGTGCGGGCCACCCAGCAGATCCCGAGAGCCGGCAGCGCCCCGATCCAGCACAGCAGCGTCGCGCCGAGCGGCCACACCGGCGCGACGACGGCGGCCCCGACACCCGCCACCGTGGCCGGTGCCACGAACGGCGCGGCAAGGAGGTTGGCGAGGACCCCGACCACCGAGACGGAGCCCTGCAACAGGACCACGACGGGCGCGCACATCGCCTGGGCGGCCACGGGGATGGCGAGGGCGGGTCCCAGCGACCGGGCACGGGACGGCAGGCGCCGCCCGATCGCGTCGCCCCAGGAGCGCGTGAAGAGCAGCAGCCCGAGCGTCGCCAGGGTGGACAGCGCGAAGCCGTAGGAGCGACTCAGCCACGGGTCGACGACCAGCAGCACGACGACGGCGGCCGACAGCACCGGCACCCCGGCGGCCCGTCGCGACGCGCTGAGCCCGAGCAACCCGATCGCGCCCATCGTGGCCGCCCGCACGACGCTGGGTTCGGGACGTGCCAGCACGACGAACCCGGCGAGCACGACGAGCGCCCACGGCACGCGGGCGCGCCTCGGCAGGCCGAACAGCCGAGCCGCGCCCAGGGCGAAGGCCAGCACGATGGCGACGTTCGACCCCGAGACGGCGCTCAGGTGGGTCATCCCGGTGGCGAGCATGGCATCGGTCAGGTCCGGCGGGGTGCGGCTCGTGTCGCCGATGACGAGCGCGGGCAGCAGCCCACGAGCATCCGACGGCAGCGGATCGGAGGCCCGGCGCAGCCCTGACCGCAGGTGCTCGGCGGCGCGTGCCAGGACTCCGGGGTGTCCGACGACGGCAGGGCCGCCGGACGGCTTGAGGACGGCGACGACGTCGTCGCCGGGGTCGGCCGGTACCAGTCGGCCGCGCACGGCCAGCCGCTGGTGCCACTGGACGTCCCGCCACCGCTCGTCCGCCACGAGCAGCACGGGTGCGGCGACCCGGCTCACCGAGCCGCGCGCGGTCACCTGGGTGACGGTGAGCCGCGCGTAGACGCTGGCCCCGGCAAGGCCCCGCGTCTGCCGCAACCGCGGGTCCGTGGACACCGTGGCCACCACCTCGACCGTGGCATGGTCACGGGCGAGGGCCTCGAGCGGGCCGGAGGACCGCTCGGCGGCGTGACCGGCGACGGACACGCCGGTGAGCGCGCACGCGGCGGTGCACAGGGTCACCAGTCCACCGGCGGCCCACCGGCGCCGGCCGAGGGCCACGAGGCACACGAGCAGGAGCGCCCCCGACACCGCCGCGAGCAGCCCGGGTCGCACGCCGAGCACCGAGGCGGTGAACGCCCACGCCACGAGCGACGGGACGAGCAGCCGCAGGTCCACGCCTGCGGACGCGGCAGGCTCGCCTGCCGACGAAGCGGCGCTCACACCGTCACCTTCGGCTTGAGCTCGGCGAAGATCTTCTCGCCGATCCCGCTGACCTCGTTCAGCTCGTCGACGGTGGTGAAGCGGCCGTGCTCGGTCCGCCAGTCCACGATGCGCTGGGCCAGGACGGGACCGACACCGGGCAGGTCCTCGAGCTGGGCGGCCGTGGCCTGGTTGAGGTCGACGACACCCGTGGAGCCGCCCGGAGCGCCGGCGCCACCGCCCCCGGCCGAGGACCCGGTGCCGCCGCCCGAAGCGGCTCCCGGGGCGCCGGGACCGGCGGGCGCCACGATGGCCTCCCCCGGCTTGGGCACCCTGACCTGCTCGCCGTCGACGAGCACGCGTGCCAGGTTGATGGCCGCGAGGTCGGCGCCCTTGAGCGCTCCACCGGCGCGCGCGATGGCGTCACCGACGCGCGAGCCGGGGAGAAGACGGACGACGCCCGGGTGAGCGACCTGGCCGACCACGTGCACGGTGACCTCCGTCCCCGTCGTCGGTGGGCCGCCACCCCCGGCGCTCGTCGTCGATGTCGCGAACGTCGAGGACCCACGCGTCAGCACGCCTGTCTGGGCGGGGGCCGGTGCGATGGGACGCGGCTCGCCGCCGGCGCGCGCCAGGGCCACGCGGGCACCGAAGACGAGGCCGGCCACGAGCACCACGAGGACGAGACCTGCCGCCGCGGCCCGGGGCGGCGTGAGGCGGGCACCCCTCAGGGCCTCCGGCACGGCGAACCAGGCCGGACCCGGCGGTCGCGGACGCCGGTGCCGGCCGGGGACGACGCCACGCGCGGCGCTGGTCGCTGCCGCTCCCGGGCTCTCGGTGCGTCGCGGCCGGTCCGGAACCGGCAGCCGCGCGTCCCTCGTGGCCTCGGGATGCGCCTGCGCGTCCGGCGCGGGGCTGGGGGTTGCGGCGATCCACGCACGCTCCGGCTGCCAGAGCTCGACACCGGACTCGGCTGGGACGTCCGCAGCCGAACCGTCGGGCGCCGTGGCGTCGTGCGCGGCCGCGCGCTCGAGGAGCGCGCGCAGGCGAGGTGAGGCTTCCGGCGGTCGGCGGCGCAACGGCATACGGGAACGCTAGGTAGCCGCGGCCCCACCACGGCAGCACGGACCGCGGGCCTGTGGACGGTCCCGGGCGCAGCCTCAGCCTGTGGACGACTCGCGGCGGGCGAGCAGCCACAGCTCGATGTTGCGGCGGTGCCGGTAGATGACGACGAGGGCCAGCACGGCGCACCACACCCCCGTCTCGCGGCTCACGTCGGGCACCCAACCGGGAAGCCATCCCGCGACGGCCAGCAGGCCCAGCACGAACAGCAGGAGGCAGGCCGACACCGACGCACCCGCCACCCACCGCAGCCGCCACACCAGCAGGACGAACAGCAGCAGCATGACCAGCCCGAACCAGGGCTGCACCGCCAGGATCGCACCCAGCGACGTCGCGACCCCCTTGCCGCCGTGCCCCTTCAGGAACGGCGACCAGATGTGGCCCAGCACCACGGCCAGCCCCACGACGAGCGGCACGACAGAGCCGAGGAACGCGCTCGCCAGCACCACCGGCAGGTAACCCTTGAGCACGTCTGCGATGCCCACGACGACTCCCCAGCGCACGCCCAGCACCCGACCGGCGTTGGTCGCGCCGGGGTTGCCCGACCCGGAGCCGGCGAGGTCCTTGCCCAGCACCCGCGCGAGGATCGTGGCCGGGTTCACCGAGCCGAGGAGGAACGCCACCACCGCGGCGACGACCCCCTGGACGACGCCGCCCGTCGACCAGACGACCGCGCCGGTCGACCACACCACCGCGTCGAGCGCCGTCATGGCCTCGGCGACACCGCCACGGCCAGCGTGCCCGGACCCACGTGCGCCCCCACGACCGCCCCGAGCTCGACGACGACGACCTCGCCGGCCGTCGACACCCGATCGCGGATACGCGCGGCCAGGTCCTCGGCCCGGGCTGCGGAGTCGAGGTGGTGCACCGCGATGTCGACGTCCCCGCCGGCCGCGTCGACGGCTGCGACGGACAGCTCCTCGAGCCGGGCCAGCGCCCGCGAGGACGTGCGGACCTTCTCCAGCGGGCGGATGTGCCCGTCCTCCAGGCCCAGGATCGGCTTGATGGCGAGCGCCGAGCCCAGCAGCGCTGACGCCGCGCCGATGCGGCCACCGCGCCTGAGGTGCTCGAGCGTGTCGACGTAGAACACGACGGTCGAGGCCTCGCTGCGCGAACGGGCCACCGCCGCGACCTCCTCGGCCGAAGCCCCACCGGCCGCGAGCTCGGCAGCGGACACGACGGCATACCCCATCGCCATGCCGAGCGAACGCGAGTCCACGACGGTCACGGGCACCGGGGACTGCTGCGCCGCGAGGTGCGCCGACTCCACCGTCGAGGACATGTCGGCGGAGATGTGCACGGACACGATCGCCTCGGCTCCCCCGGCGGCGGCCTTCTCGTACGCCTCGAGGAACGCCTGGGGCGCGGGTCGCGACGTCGACACCGGCTTGAAGGCGCGCAGGGCGGTGGCCACCTCCGCGGTGCTCACGTCGACGCCCTCGCTGAACTCCGTCCCCGCGATCACCACGTGCAGGGGGACGACGCCGATGCCGTGCGCGTCGACCACCGCAGCCGGGAGGTATGCCGTGGAGTCGGTGACGAGGGCGACGCTCACGCGCGCAGGCTACCGGCGGCGCGGGCCCGGCGGGACCCACACCGCCTGGACACCGTGCGTCGGCCGGTCAGGGCGGGACACGCCACCGCCGGCGATCAGACGGGGACGACGTTGACCAGCTTGGGCGCCCGCACGATGACAGTGCGGATGCCCCCCTCGGTCGCCGCGACGACCTTGGGCAGGGCCAGCACCTGCTCGCGCAGCGCGTCCTCGCTGATGTCGGCCGGAACCTCGAGCCGGTCGCGCACCTTGCCCTTGATCTGCACGACGCAGGTCACGGTGTCCTCGACGAGCAGCGCGGGGTCGGCCACCGGGAACGGCTCGTACGTGATCGTCTCCTCGTGACCCAGCCGCTTCCACAGCTCCTCGGCGATGTGCGGGGCGATCGGCGCGACCATCTTGACGATGGTCTCGGCCGCCTCGCGGGGCACGGCGTCGAGCTTGGTGAGCGCGTTGTTGAGCTCGATGAGCCGCGCGATGGCGGTGTTGAACCCGAGCGACGGGTAGTCCTTCGACACCGCGTCGATGGTCCGGTGCATGGTGCGCAGCGTGTCCGGGTCGAGGGGCTGGTCGACGACCCGAACCTCGCCGGTCTCCTCGTCGACCACGTTGCGCCACAGGCGCTGCAGGAACCGCTGGGCGCCGACCACCGCGCGGGTCTCCCACGGCTTGGACAGCTCCAGCGGGCCCATCGACATCTCGTACACGCGCAGGGTGTCGGCGCCGTACGCGTCGTACATCTCGTCCGGGCTGACGACGTTCTTCAGCGACTTGCCGATCTTGCCGTACTCGCGCGTGACGGGCTGGCCCTGCCACGTGAACTGCGGGTCCTGGGCGTCGCTGCCCTCGACCTCCTCGACCTCGTTCGCCGGGACCGGCTGCCCGCGGCCGTCGCGGTAGGCGAAGGCCTGGATGTACCCCTGGGAGAAGTACTTCCGGAACGGCTCCTCGCTGCTGACGTGGCCGAGGTCGAACAGCACCTTGTGCCAGAACCGCGCGTACAGCAGGTGCAGCACGGCGTGCTCGACGCCGCCGATGTACAGGTCGACACCACCGGGGTCGGTGACACCGTCGGGCGCACCCTCGACCGGGGAGGCGTGCTTGCCCATCCAGTAGCGCTCGTTCTCCGGGTCGACGAACGCCTCGTCGTTGGCCGGGTCGAGGTAGCGCAGGTAGTACCAGCACGACCCCGCCCAGTTGGGCATGGTGTTGGTCTCGCGGCGGTACTTGCGCACGCCCGCGCCGTCGCCGAGGTCGAGCTCCACCTCGACCCACTCGGTCGCGCGCGACAACGGCGCCTCGGGGCTCGAGGAGTCGTCGTCGGGGTCGAACGTCTTGGGCGAGTAGTCCGGGACGTCCGGCAGCTCGACCGGCAGCATCGACTCGGGCACCGCGTGCGCGACCCCGTCCTCGTCGAACAGGATCGGGAACGGCTCGCCCCAGTACCGCTGCCGGCTGAACAGCCAGTCGCGGAGCTTGTAGTTGACGGTGGCCTCGCCGTAGCCCTTGGCCACCAGCCAGTCGACGATCGCGGCCTTGGCCTCGGTGACACCCATGCCGTTCAGGGAGATCTCGTCGTTGGCAGAGTTGACCGCAGGCCCGTCACCCGTGAACGCCGTCGACTCGTCGTGGCCCTCGCTCGGCTGCACGGTGCGCACGATCGGCAGCCCGAACTTCTCGGCGTACTCCCAGTCGCGCGTGTCCTGCGCGGGCACGGCCATGATCGCGCCGGTGCCGTAGCCCATGAGGACGTAGTCGGCGACGAAGACGGGGATCCGCTCGCCGTTGACCGGGTTCGTGGCCCAGGCGCCGGTGAAGACACCCGTCTTGTCCTTGCCCTCGGTCTGCCGCTCCACCTCGGACTTGCGGGACGCCGCCCGCTGGTATGCCGCGACCGCGGCCGCCGGGGTGGCCTCGCCACCGGTCCAGGCCGGGTTGACACCCTCGGGCCAGTCGCCTTGCGCGACAATGGATTCCAACAGCGGGTGCTCGGGGGCCAGCACCATGAAGGTGGCACCGAACAGCGTGTCCGGGCGGGTGGTGAAGACCTCGATCGTGGCCTCGTGGCCCACGACGGGGAAGCGCACGCGAGCGCCCTGGCTGCGCCCGATCCAGTTGCGCTGCATGAGCTTGACCTTCTCGGGCCAGTCCACGCGGTCGAGGTCGTCGGCCAGCCGGTCGGCATACGCGGTGATCCGCATCATCCACTGGCGCAGGTTGGTCTTGAAGACCGGGAAGTTGCCGCGCTCGGACCGGCCGTCGTTGGTGACCTCCTCGTTCGAGAGCACGGTGCCCAGGCCGGGAGCCCAGTTGACCGGCGCCTGCGAGGAGTACGCCAGGCGGAAGCCGTCGAGCACCTCGGCGCGCTCGGCCGCGGACAGCGCGGACCAGTCCCGGCCGTCCGACGTCGGGCGCTCCCCGTTCTCGAACTGCGCCACCAGCTCGCGGATGGGACGGGCCTTGCCCCGACCGCCGTCCTCACGCACCGCGTCGACGTCGTACCAGGCGTCCCAGATCTGGGTGAAGATCCACTGGGTCCACTTGTAGTACCCGGGGTCGATGGTGGCGATCGCGCGCCGGTCGTCGTGCGCCAGGCCCAGCCGCCGCAGCTGGCGCTTCATGACGACCATGTTCTCCTCGGTCGTCTTGCGCGGGTGCTGCCCCGTCTGGACGGCGTACTGCTCCGCCGGCAGGCCGAACGCGTCGTAGCCCAGGCAGTGCAGGACGTTCTTGCCGGTCATCCGGTGGTAGCGCGCGAACACGTCGGTCGCGATGTAGCCCAGCGGGTGCCCGATGTGCAGCCCGGCCCCGGAGGGGTACGGGAACATGTCGAGCACGAGCAGCTTCTCGCGGTCGCCGACCTTCTCGGGCTCGGCCCACGGACCGGCCGGGTTCGGGGCGTGGAAGGTGCCCTCCTGCTCCCAGCGGTCCTGCCAGGCGACCTCGATCCGGTCGGCCAGCTCTGCGGTGTACCGGTGCGGCGTCTCGCTCATCTCATCCTCGTCGTCTCGTCTGGTCGGGCCTGCTCCCGACGGTCCGTCCCGCGTGCGGGTCCGCGCCCTGTCTTGCCCGCACACAACGAAGCCCCTCGCGCAGGAGGGGCTGGCCGCGTCGACGTCCGGTCGGTTCGTCGTCGCGGCTAGGTAAGGAGCAGGAACCGTGCCACGGGAACAGGTTAGCGCAGCACCTCGCGGGCCATCAGCCGCAGCCGCCCGGGCGACTGTCGGTGATCCGGGTTAGGTTGGCAAACAGAAGTCCACAGCCGGTCGAGCCACCTGCCTGCTGCCCCTTTGGTCGGGTGCAGCCGTGCCCGACCCCCCTCTCGAAGGTCAGCTGTGAGCATCCTCGTCGCGTCCGTCCCGTCCGGCCACGTCTACGTCCGGCACCTCGCGCCGCCGCCGCCGTCCCCGGCAGTCGTGGTCCGGCTACCCGATCCCCCGTCGGGTGCCTCCCCCGACTCGCCCTGGTGGCCGCCGCGGATGCTCACCAGCGCGTGGGTGCACGGCCACGCGTCCGAGTTCGACCTCATGCACGTCCACTTCGGGTTCGACGCCGTGTCGCCGGAGGACCTCGGGGCGCTCGCGGTCGCGCTGCGCCAGCACGACAAGCCGCTCGTGCTGACCGTGCACGACCTGCGCAACCCCCACCACCCCACCGCCGAGGCCCACGACGCCCAGCTCGACGTGCTCGTCGCTGCCGCCGACGCCGTCCTCACGCTGACCCCCGGCGCTGCCGCCGTCATCGAGCAGCGCTGGGGACGGACGGCCACCGTGGTCCCTCACCCGCACGTCGTCCCGTCGGAGTGGCTCGCGCGACCGCGTCCCACGCGTGACCGGTTCGTCGTCGGGCTGCACGCCAAGAGCCTGCGGGCGAACATGGAGCCGCTCGCGCTCGTCCACGGCATCGTCGACGCCCTCGCGGACCTGCCCGGCGCCGTGCTGCGCGTCGATGCGCACACCGACGTCATGACCGAGGGCTTCGCCCGGCACGACTCCGCGCTCGCGGGCCACCTCACCGCGCTGGCGGACGAGGGGCTGGTCGACCTCCGCGTGCACGACTACTTCACCGACGACGAGCTCTGGGCGTACCTGCAGGGCCTGGACGTGTCCGTCCTGCCGTACCGGTTCGGCACCCACTCCGGCTGGCTCGAGGCCTGCCACGACCTCGGCACGTGGGTCGCCGCCCCCGACTGCGGCTTCTACGCCCAGCAACGCCCCTGCCTGACGTATGCCGCGGACGGCGCCGAGCGCGTGCCGTCCCTGGTGGCGGCGCTGCGCGAGGCGCACCGTGGGTGGCAGGAGGGCCGCCCGGCCCCACGGGCGACCGCGATGGGGCGCCGGGCGGAGCGGGAGCGGGTCGCCGCGGTGCACCACGAGGTCTACGAGGGTGTCCTGGGCCGGAGGCGCGCATGCACGTCGTGATCCTCGCCGCCGCCCGCCACCCCCTGCGCCAGCCCTTCGCCGGGGGCCTGGAGTCGCTGACCTGGACGCTGGTGCGGGGCCTGCGACGCCGCGGCGTGGACGTCACCGTGTTCGCCGGGCCCGGCAGCGACCCGCTCCTCGACGCCCGCGAGCTCATGGTGACGCCACTGCGGCTCAGCGACGCCGCGCGGGCCGACGTCGCCATGCCGCCGGAGCCGTGGCTGCGGGAGCACCACGCCTACCTGCAGGTGATGCTCGAGCTGCGTTCGCGCGGCGACATCGACGTCATCCACAACAACAGCCTGCACTTCGTGCCCATCTCACTCGCCCAGGCGTGCAGCGCGCCGATGCTGACGACCCTGCACACCCCGCCGACCCCGTGGCTCGAGCCCGCGATCTCCCTCATGGACCAGTCGCGCGCCCGGTTCGTCGCCGTGAGCGCCCACACCGCGGCGCAGTGGCGCCACGTCACCGCAGCGGAGGTCGTGCACAACGGCGTCGACACCGCCACGTGGACCCCCGGCCCGGGTGGGACCGACCTCGTGTGGTTCGGCCGGCTGGTGCCCGAGAAGGCCCCCCACGAGGCCATCGCCATCGCCGCGGCGAGCGGGCGCAGGCTGCGACTGGCCGGTCCCGTCGGGGACCGCGACTACGTCAGCGACGTCGTCGAGCCGTTGCTGGGCCCGGACGCCGAGTACGTCGGGCACCTCGGCGTGCGCCAGCTGCGCGACCTCGTGGGAGCGAGTGCGGCGACGCTGGTGACGCCTGCCTGGGACGAGCCGTACGGCCTGGTCGCGGCCGAGTCGCTGGCGTGCGGCACGCCCGTGGTCGGGTACCGCCGGGGCGGCCTGGGCGAGTTCGTCGTCCCGGGCACGGGCGTCCTCGTCGGCCCGGGCGACGTGGACGCAGCGGTCTCCGCGCTCGACCAGGCGGTCCTGCTGGATCGCGCGGGATGCCGTGACCACGCGGTGCGGCACTGCTCGCTCGACACGATGGTCGACGCCTACCTGGAGCGCTACGAGGACATGACACGGGTCGGGCAGGCCGCGTGATCGGCTACTACGCCCACCACCAGGGTGCCGGCCACGTGACCCGGATGCAGGCCGTCGCCGCGGCCCTGGACGAGCCCGTGTGGGGGCTCAGCTCGGCTCCTCGCCCGTCGGGGTGGAGCTCGGGGTGGACCGAGCTGGCCCGTGACGACGACACGGCCGGCGATCCCCTCGACGGGGATGCCGACGTGACTGCCCAGGGAGCGCTCCACTGGGCCCCGCGCGGTCACGCCGGGCTGGCGCGGCGGGCGCAGCAGGTCGTGTCCTGGGCCGCCCGGCACCGGCCGCGCCTGCTGGTGGTCGACGTGTCGGTCGAGGTGGCGCTGCTGGCCCGGCTGGCCGGCGTCCCGACGGTGGTCGTGGCCCTCCCGGGGCGCCGTGAGGACCGGGCGCACCGCCTGGCGTACGACACCGCCGAGGCCCTGCTGGCCCCGTGGCCGGCGGGGACGCACGAGCGGTCCTGGCCACCCGAGTGGGTGGCGAAGACCCGCTGTGTCGGCGGCATCTCGCGCTTCGACGCCCGGTTGCGGCCAGCCGCTGCGGCGCCCTCCGGCGCGCGCCCGACGATCCCGCGGACCGGCTCCCCGGCCTTGGTTGGACCGTCCGGGACAGCCTCCGGCGGCGGCACCCCTGGACCGACCGTCCTGCTCCTCTGGGGTGCGGGCGGCCGGGGCACGACCTCGGCACAGGTGGCTGCCGCCCGTGCGGCGACACCCGGCTGGACCTGGCTGGAGCGGTCGCCGGGCGCGCACGCGTCGACCGGGCTGTGGGACGAGCTGCTGCGCGCCGACGTCGTGGTGACGCACGCCGGCCAGAACGCGGTGGCCGAGGTCGCGGCCGCACGGCGGCCCGCGGTGGTGGTCGCCCAGCCGCGTCCCCACGACGAGCAGGTCGCCACGGCCGAGTGCGTCGAGGAGCTCGGCCTGGCCGTGGGCCGGACGAGCTGGCCGCATCCGCACGAGTGGCCGGAGCTGCTGGAGCGGGCCCTCACGACCGGCGGTGCCGGCTGGTCCCGCTGGAGCGGCGGCGACGGTGCCGCCCGGGCAGCCACCCTCCTGTCGCAGGTGGGGCTGTCCGCACGGGTGCCGGCGTGAGCGCCCCGCGCACCGCCGTGGTCACCATCGCCCACGGCCGGCACGAGCACCTCCGGGGGCAGGGCTGGGGGCTGTCGCGGCAGACTCTGGCACCCGACGCCTACGTGGTCGTCGCCATGGGCGACCCCACGGTCGAGGGGGTCGCTCGCGAGCTCCACCCCGGGGCGACGACCGTCCCCGTGCCCCTCACCGGGGGTGGCGAGCTCCCCCTGTCCGCTGCCCGCAACGCCGGGGCGGCGGCTGCCATGGACCTCGGCGCCGAGGTCCTCGTGTTCCTCGACGTGGACTGCATCCCCGGTCCGGACACCGTGGCCCGCTACGCACAGGTGCTCGGCGGTGCCGGGACGGCGCCCGTGGTGGCGTGCGGGGAGGTCGCCTACCTGCCCCCTGTCGGGCACCCCGCGGCATACCGCGTGCCCTCGCTCGCCGCGACCGCGGAGCCGCACCCGGCGCGTCCCGCGCCCGCGCCGGGGACGACACAGGTCGCGCAGGACGTCCGACTGTTCTGGTCGCTGTCGTTCGCGGTCACCGCGTCGGGCTGGCGCGACCTGGGGGGCTTCGACGAGCAGTACGTCGGTTACGGCGGCGAGGACACCGACTTCGGGCAGCGGATCCGCGAGTCCGGCGGCTCGATGCTCTGGGTCGGGGGCGCGGCGGCGTACCACCAGCACCACGGGCAGGAGAGCCCGCCGCTGCGCCACCGTCGCTCGATCGTGAGGAACGCCAACGTCTTCCACGAGCGGTGGGGCTGGTTCCCGATGGAGGGGTGGCTGGCCGAGCTGCACCGTCGCGGCCTCGCCCGGCTCGACACGGACGCCGGGCGGTGGGTCGTGACCGGCTGACCCGGTGGGTCACGGTCCCGGCGCGCGCCTGCGTCAATCGGACGATGCGAGGTCGACCTGGAGGTCGTACGTTCGGCCCATGGCGCAGACGACGGGCATGGCGGGGACCCTCGAGCGCGTCGGTCCGGTCGCGGGGGACGCAGGGGGCCTGGTGCTGTTCGCGTGGTGGATGTTCGGCGCCGTGCAGGCACCCCTCCCGCCGGCGCTGCTGGGCCTCACCGGACTGCTCGCGGCGGGACTCGTCGGCAGTGCCCTGGTCGGGTACCAGCTGCGGCAGGCCGACTCGCCGGCCGCGTGGCTCGGCTGGGCCGCCCTGGCGGTGCTGCTCCTGGGCTTCGCCGGCAACCCGGGGTGGGCGCCGGCAGGGCTCGCCCTGTTCGGGCTGTCGGTCGTGCGCGGCCGGGTCTTCCCGCCGCTGCCGGGTGTGCTGATGGCGGTCGGCGGCTGGCTGGTGCTCGTGACGACGGCGCTGACGCCCGCGGTGCCGTCGGGGACCTCGCCCTCCGCCATCGCCTGGCGGGGCGCCATGTCGGTCGGTCTGGTGCTCATCGCGGGTGCGCTGGCCGACCTCGACGCGCTCACCGAGGCGAGGCCCACGAAGACTTCCTCGGACCGCTGACGGCGCCCAGCGCCGCGGACGGCGCCCGGCGCCACAGACAGGGCCCACGGTCCCGCCGACGGACCCCGTGGGGTGCCGGCGAGACCATGGCCCGGCCTGGGCTCAGTGCTGGTGGTACTGGTGCACCACGGCGTGGCCGCGGCCGCGCGCCAGCAGCCACCGGTTGACGGGGACGGTCAGGGTGAAGGCGATCGCCAGCGACAGGACGAGCGAGCCCCAGAAGAGCGCGCTGGACAGGCCCGCGTCCATGGCGCCGGGGATCACCAGCATGAGCCCGTTGTCGACGAGCTCCATGGTGGCGATGGACACGGTGTCGGACGCCAGCGCGACCGGCAGCGCCGCCGCCAGGGTCAGCCCCGCCTTGAGGATGGGGCGCATTGCCAGCGAGTAGCCGAACACGAAGGCGAGTGCGATCGACAGGACCACGGTCCCGAGGTTGTGCAGGCCCAGCGCGGTGCCGATCACCATGCCGAGGACCTCACCGATCGCACACCCGAGGAGGCAGTGGAGGGTGGCGCTGACAGCCTGCCTCCACAGCGAGCCGCCGGGTCCCGTGGCTGTGGCGTCGTGCGCGTGGTGGGCGTGGGCACCGTGGGCGTCGGTGCCGTGGTGGCCGAGGTGGCCGTCGTGGTCCTGGTGCTCTCCGATGACGTTCATGCCCTACCCAACTATACCCCCCGTGGGTATATTCCGACCGGGGGTGACGGATGCACGTTTGCGGGGAGTACCCGTGGGTAGGGAGGGAGTTCGCGGACGACTCGGTCCGCCCGCCCCGACCCCGAGGAGCTCCGTGAGCCACGAGCCGCCCCTGCCCACCGTCCTCGAGGACCTCGCACAGGTGCACGAGGGGGGACACGCCAGCGACCCCGACCGGGTGGCCGAGGCCCTCGGGACGATGGTGCTGCACCCGGAGTACCCCTGCCTGGGGGCGCGGTCGGTGTTCAACCGCAGCCGGGCCGCCCTGGAGGTGCTCGACGAGCTCGGCACCGTGGCCGCCGCCAGGACCCTGCACGACAGGCTCGCCCGCTTCGCGGCGGACACCGACCTCGACGAGGGCTTCGCCTCCCTGCTCGCTGTCTTCCGGGCCACGGATGTGCGGGACGAGGCGCACTTCGAACAGCTGCTGTGGCGCCAGCTCGAGCTGCTCCACGAGGTCGACGACCAGCCGTGGGACCCCCAGGTGTCCTCCGACCCCGACGACCCGCACTTCGCCTTCAGCGTGGCGGGGACGGCCTACTTCGTGGTCGGGCTGCACCCGCACGCCTCGCGGATCGCCCGACGCGCCCCGCTGCCCACCCTGGTCTTCAACCTGCACGAGCAGTTCGAGCAGCTGCGCGCCTCCGACACGTACGAGCGGATGCGCGACACCATCCGCAAGCGGGACCTGGCCCTGCAGGGCACGCTCAACCCGATGGTCGCCGACCACGGCCGCAGCTCCGAGGCCGCGCAGTACTCGGGGCGGGCCGTTCCGACGGACTGGGCTCCCCCGTCCCTCGGCGGCCAGGAGGCGACGGCGTGAGCACGGCATACGACCGAACGGGGCAGGTCCCCACGCAGACGCCTGACGGCCCTGCGGATGGCTTCACCCGGCTGTCGCCGCAGACAGGCACCGGCTTCGTGCTGTCCGCAGGCCAGCGGCTCACCGTCGTCGACCCCACCGGGGAGCAGGTGAGCGACCTCTTCTGCTTCAGTGCCGAGGACCACGCCGAGTGGTTCTCCACGGGACGGACGATCGACTACGCGAACTCGGTCGCCGTCACGACGGGGACGGTGCTGCACAGCAACCGCAGCCGGCCCATGCTCACGGTGGTCGAGGACACCTGCGGGCACCACGACATCCTGCTGACGCCGTGCAGCCAGCAGACGTTCGACCTGCTGTACCCGGAGTTCGAGGGCGCCTACCACCCGAGCTGCCTGGAGAACCTCGTGACCGGCCTCGAGCCGTTCGGCGTCGTGGCGGACCAGGTCTCGACGACGCTCAACATCTTCATGAACGTGTGGTCCGAGCGGTCCGGCGAGCTGCACATCGACCCGCCGACGTCGGTCGCGGGCGACCGGTTCGTGGTGCGTGCGGAGATGGACCTGCACGTCGGGCTCACGGCCTGCTCGGCCGAGAAGTCCAACGCCGGGACCTGCAAGCCGATCGACTACCGCATCGACTGAGCCGCGCTCCCACGCTGTCACCGCTGCCGGGCGTGCCGTTCACAAACCCATGGGCGGCGTCGGACCCCGGGCCTACGGTCGCATTATGAGCCGAGACGTCTCCACGCCGGCGGACCTGCGCGCCGTCGTCGACAGCATCATGGCCGGGTTCGCCCGGATCCCCGACGACGGGTGGGAGCGCCCGGCGCACCAGCTCGACTGGGACTGCCGCGACACCGCGACCCCCATGATGGACGACTTCGCCTTCTACGCCATGAACCTCTCGAGCAGGGAGGTCCACGTCGACACCTACGTCCCCTTCCTCGAGCCGCCGCCCTGGCGCGAGGGCAGCCCACCGATGTTCTGCTGGCCCGACCCGGCCGGCGGCACCGCGGCCATTGTGCGCGGGGTCGACGCGACGGGTGGGCTGCTCGTCGCCGTGACGGCGACGGCTCCCGAGGGGCACGTCGGCTTCCACCCGTCCGGCCACCCCGACGCCTCCGGCTTCGCGGCGATCGGCATCGTGGAGGGGGCCGCCCACGCGTGGGACGTGCTGACCGCCCACGACATCCCGTTCGCGGTCGAGGCCGGGATCGCCGAGCGCGTCCTCAACCGGGTGTTCCCGGACGCCCGGCGCACCGACGACCCGTGGGACGACCTGCTGGCAGCCACGGGGCGCACGGAGGAGACGCGCGGCACCTCGTGGAGGTGGGACTCCTCGGTCCGCGACACCTACGGCGACTGAACCTCAGGCAGGCCCCTCGGGCAGCCCGAGGGCGATGTCGAAGACGTGCGCCATCCCGGCATACCCGGCGTCGTTGGGGTGGAACTTGTCCGCAGCCAGGCGCCCGCGCCAGGACCGGGGGCCGTGGGCCCGGATGTCGGCGACCACGAGCTCCCCGCGGGCGGCGCGGTCGCGCAGCACCGCACAGACGCGCCGGGCCTCGGACTGGGGGTTCGGCAGGTTGGCGACGACCGCTCCGCGCGGCAGCCGGTCGAGCATGGCCTCGAACCGCTCCGCCAGGCCTGCCCGGTTCCGTGGGGCGACCACGTCGTTCGAGCCGATCACGACCGTGAGCAGGTCCGGCACCTGGCCGCGGGCGACGAGCTCCTCGAGCGCCGGCAGCTGGTGCACCACGAGGTCGTGCACCCGGGCGCCGGTCACCGAGAGGTTGACGACCCGGTGCGGGCGACCGGCCGCGGCCAGGTGGTCGCCCAGCTGCCCGACGTAGCCGCGGTCCGGCGCGCTCGCCCCGATGCCCTGCGTCATGGAGTCGCCCAGGGCCACCCACAGCGGGCCACCCTGCTCGAGCGCCGCGGCGTTGGACTCGCGCCAGTACGCGGCGTACGGCACGGTCTGGGCCCGTACCTCGCGCACGCCGGGGAGGGCCCACGACAGCGCCGTGAGGAACGGGCCCGCGGGCCGCAGGCTCAGGTTGTCGTACTCGAACGCGGTGCTCACCGGCCCATGCTCACACGCGCACCGGCCAGCCGAAGGTCGTCTCGACGCCCGGGGAGAACAGCACGCTGTCGGGGGCGTGCGACACGACGCCGTCCAGACCGGCCGCCGCCACGCACCGGTCGTCCAGCGCCAGCAGCTCGGCCCGGTGCAGGGGCCACGGTGCGTGCGTGTTCGGGACCCACAGCGTCCGCCGGGCCACGGTGGTGTGCAGCCCGAACCGCGCGGTGAGGAAGAGCTCGAGGTCGCCGGGCTCGGCCAGGGGTTCGCCGACCCGGACGCGCATCGAGCTCGTGACGGCCGGCTCGACCGACCGGGCGCCCCGTCCCTCGGCCGAGCCGCTCCCGGCGCGGCCCGCGCGGGAGGCGCGAATACCGTGTGTGGCACTGATGGCGCGGGTGGCGTCGCGCCACGGCGCCCGGTGCCGATGCAGGCTGTATGCCACCTCGGTACCCGCCGGGTCGGCCGGCACCACCCGCGGGGAGGAGCGCATGCCGGCCCACTGGTACGGCGTCCCGAAGACCAGACGGGCGCCCGCGACGACGGGCAGGCGCTCCGCGTCCAGCGACAGGAACACCACCCCACGGCGGCCGGACGCGTCGCGCGAGTAGACGCGCACGTTGGTCTCGAGGAAGGTGCCCAGCCACGGCACGGGCCTCCCCCGCCCGACCGCGGCGTCGACCATGCGGAACGGGATGAGCCCCACCCACGCCGCGCCGTCGTGGACGTCGGGCTGCACGCCCGCCGGGAGGAACGGCTCGAGCCGGGCCGGGTCGACGCGCCAGTGGACGAAGGTGATGTCCCGCCAGAGCTGGCTCATGAGCGGCCTGCCGCGAAGCGGCGGCCCCTGCGCCGGCATCGGGGCGGGGGCCGGCACGGACGAGGAGGTCATGTCCGCAGCCTGCCTGACAGTGCCGGAGCCCGCAGACGGAGCGCCCGGGCGCGAGGCGCCGCTACCGTCGTCCACCATGGGAACCGCGATCCAGCGATCGACCGTCGCCGACCTGCCCAGCCTGCTGCCCCTCCTGCGCGGCTACAGCACCTTCTACCGCACCCCGGCGCGCGACGAGGACCTGCTGCGGATGGCCGAGGCCTTCTGCGGTGACTCCCCCGATGGCCTCCAGCTGCTCGCCCGCACCGAGGACGGCACCCTGGTCGGGTACGCCACGGTCCTGTGGAGCTGGGACACGACCTCGGGCACGCGGCTGGCCGTGATGGAGGACCTGTTCGTCACCGAGGCCGTCCGCGGTGAGGGCGTCGGACGGGCCCTCCTGGAGGCCTGTGCCTCGACCGCGCGCGAGCGGGGCTGCACCGCGCTGGCGTGGGAGACGGCGCCCGACAACGACGTCGCGCAGCGGCTGTACGACGCGACCGGCGCGGAGCGCTCGACCTGGCTGGGGTACCGGCTCGCGCTGGGGTGACCCCCTCGCCCTCCCGCGGCTCGCCCCCCTCGGCTCGCGCCCCCGCTCACGCGGCTCGTGCCGCTGTCTCGCCGGTGGAGCTGAGGGGAGCCGTCGCGTGGGGGCGCTTCGCGCCGAGGGGCTCCTCCCGAATCCCCACCGTGTCGTCCCGCAACGCGAAGAAGGACCGGGCGAAAAGCGTGTCCGGTCCTTCTTCTGTGTTGTGGAGCTGAGGGGATTCGAACCCCTGACCCCTTCCATGCCATGGAAGTGCGCTACCAACTGCGCCACAGCCCCGAGTTGCCCCGAGTGGGTGTCCCCCGGAGGCGACTGCGGAAGTCTACCCACGGCTCGCGCGAGCATCCAAATCGGCTCAGGCGTGGGCGTTCCACGCCGTCAGCGACCACCCGGTGCGGCTCTGCGCGAGCTCGGCCCAGTGGCAGTTCCCGAGCGTCGCGAGGGCGTGGGCGGCCAGGTGCTGGTCGATCCCGAGCACCGCCGCGACGGCCGCCCGGCTCGAGACGCCGTGCGCCACGACGACGACGCACTCGCCCTCGTCGAGCCCGTCGAGCAGCTCGCGCAGCGCCGAGCCCGCCCGGTCCCCGACCTCCGCGAGCGTCTCCCCGTCGACACCACGGCGCACGTCCTCGAGGTCCATCTGCTCGAGCAGCTCGGCATACTCCGCCCGCACCCGGGAGGTGTGCATGCCCTGCCACTGGCCGACGTGGATCTCGCGCCAACGCGCGTCCAGGGCGACCTCGAGGCCGGAGGCGTCGGCGACGTGCCGGGCCGTGACTGCCGCGCGCTCCAGGTCCGAGGCGACCACCCGGGTCGGCCGGTATGCCGCGAGCGCGGCGCCCGCGGCCCGTGCCTGCTCGACGCCGCGCTCGGACAGGGAGGTGTCGAGCTGTCCCTGCCACACGCCACCGGCGTTGTGGTCGGTCTCGCCGTGGCGGACGACGACCACCCGCCGCCGGCCGTGGTTCGCAGGGCTCACGCGTCGCGGCGCTTCGGCACGCCGAGGTCGACCTCGGGGCAGTCCTTCCAGAGCCGCTCGAGCTCGTAGAACTCGCGCTCGTCGTCGTGCTGGACGTGCACGACGATGTCGCCGAAGTCGAGCAGGACCCAGCGGCCGTCGCGCTCGCCCTCGCGGCGCAGGGGCTTGGCACCCTGCTCGCGCAGCTTGTCCTCGACCTCGTCGACGATGGAGCCGACCTGCCGCTCACTGGACCCGGAGACGATGACGAAGACGTCGGTCAGCGCCAGCTGCTCGCTGACGTCGAGGCCGACGACGGTGGTGGCGAGCTTGTCGTCCGCGGCCAGGGCCGCGGTCTTGGCGAGCTCGAGGGATCGGTCGGTGGCGGGCACTGCTCTCCTACGTCCGTGCCGTGCCCGCGGGACGCGGGTTGGCGGCATACAAGCGGTATTTGTTGATGTACTGGACCACGCCGTCGGGCACGAGGTACCAGACGGGCTCGGACCGTTCGACCCGCGTCCGGCAGTCGGTGGAGCTGATCGCCATCGCGGGCACCTCCTGCAGGGTCACGCGGTCACGCGGCAGCCCCGACTCCGAGAGCACGTACCCCGGCCGGGTCACGCCGACGAAGTGGGCGAGCTCGAACAGCTCGTCCGCGTCCTTCCACGACAGGATCTGAGCCAGGGCGTCTGCGCCGGTGATGAAGAACAGCTCGGCCTCGGGGCGCTCGTCGTGCAGGTCTCGCAGGGTGTCGATGGTGTACGTCGGCCCGGGCCGGTCGATGTCGACTCGGCTCACGGTGAACCGGGGGTTCGAGGCCGTCGCGACGACGGTCATGAGGTACCGGTGCTCGGCGACGCTGACCTTGCGGTCGTCCTTCTGCCACGGCTGCCCGGTCGGCACGAACACGACCTCGTCGAGGCCGAAGCGGGACTGGACCTCGGACGCGGCCACGAGGTGCCCGTGGTGGATGGGGTCGAACGTGCCACCCATCACACCCAGGCGCATGGTCAGTGCGAGCCGCCGCTGTGGTCGTGCGGCAGGTGCTGCCCCGAGATCTTCTGGGCGGTGCCGCGGAAGGACCACAGCACCCCGAGCAGCAGCATGAACCCGACGAACGCGATGGCCCCGAACACCTGGGGCGGCATGGGCAGCTCGCGAGTGTGCCCCTCGGCGGCCGTGAGGAGGTTCGAAAGAGACGACGTCATGGGGGCAAGCCTACCGGTCGGGCGCGCCGGACCCCGATCCGCACCGGCACCACGGGGTGGAGCGCGGGGAAGGTGGAGGTACCTGCTCGTTGTCCACCGATTGTGTGCACAGGGATGTGCACAACCCGCCCGGTACGCACCGGTTCGTGTGGACAACCGTGTGGGCAACCGGTGGACGAGAATTGCTTTCCCAAAGCCCTTGCAGCGCAAGGCATCCCGCCACTACAAATCTCTCACGCGCTCCGGTCGGAGGGTCGGAACGGGGGAACCCGCGAGGATCCGCCGGCAGGGGCACAGGTCGGCCGGATAACGGTGGACCGCCCCGACCGGGCCCGCCCGGACGGGGTCCCAGCTCCCTCGGGTGCTGGGTCCGTGGGCGACGCCACGGAGGAACTCCGGACCCGCCGACCAGATCGCAACGCCCGACGTGGGCCGGCCCGCCGGCCCCCGGCAGGCGCCACCGTCGCAGTGGACCCGACCCGCTCCGGCAGGCCGTGGGCGATCGACCGGTGCACAGCGCCCGACCGGTCCGCCGGTCGCGACGCCGCACCACGGAGGTACCGCGAGCGCCTCGGCGCGACGTGGACCCCCGAAAGAAGGCCCCTCGAACTCATACTTCGAGGGGCCTTCGCCATGTGTCCCCGGCAACCGGCCGTCGGCCGCACCGGCTCCCCGTACCCTGTGTGCCATGGCACCCGCCTTGAGCATCGTCGTCCCCGTGTACAACGAGGAGGACGTCCTGCCGCTGCTCGTGCAGCGCCTGCGTCCGGTGGCCGACGGCCTCGGCACGACGTACGAGGTGCTCACCGTCGACGACGGCTCCACCGACCTCTCCCCCGCGGTCCTGCAGCGGATCGCGCGAGACTGGCCCCAGCTGCGGATCGTGCGGCTGCGCGCCAACGCCGGCCACCAGGCAGCCATCTCGGCCGGCCTGGCCAGCGCTCGCGGCGACTACGTCGTCACCCTCGACGCCGACCTGCAGGACCCGCCCGAGGTGGTCTCGGAGATGCTCGCCCTCGCCGTGTCCGAGGGCGTGGACGTCGTCTACGGCGTGCGCAGCGACCGGTCCACCGACTCGGCCTTCAAGCGGCTCAGCGCCCGGGCCTTCTACCGCGTGATCCGCGCCCTGTCGGGCACCCACGCGCAGGTCGACGCGGGCGACTACCGCCTCATGTCACGCGCGACCGTCGACGCGGTCAACGCCCTGCCCGAGCACCACCGGGTCCTGCGGTTCGTGGTGCCCGCGCTGGGTTTCCCCTCGGCCTCGGTCACCTACCGCCGCGACGAGCGCGCAGCCGGGCGGTCCAAGTACCCGCTGTCGAAGATGGTGCGGCTCTCGCTCGACAGCGTCACCGGCTTCTCGACCGCGCCCCTGCGCGCGGCGACCTGGCTCGGCCTGCTCGGCGGCCTCGGCGCCTTCGTCCTGCTGGCCTACGCCCTCGTGGCGATGGCCGTCGGCCAGACCGTCCCCGGCTGGACGTCGACCGTGGTCGCCGTCGCGGGTGTGGGCGCCGTGCAGCTGGTCTGCGTGGGGATCCTCGGCGAGTACGTCGGCCGCATGTACGCCCAGCTCCAGGGCCGCCCGGCGTACCACATCGCCTACGACTCCCTGACCGGTCCCGACCGCCGCGGCCCGCTTCCCGGGACCGACCAGCCCGACCCGCTCGCCGGCCACCACCAGCGCGGCTCGGTCGCCGGGCCCGACCAGCACGTCTCGGTGTCACGTGCAGACGAGCACGCCCCGCTCAGCCGCGTCGACGAGCCTCGACCATCAGGGTCACCCCGGGCATAGCCTTCACGGGCAGGAACCGCTCGACCGCGACGACCGCGCGCAGGCCGGCGTTGACCACCGGGTGGATCTCCTCGAGGTCCGACCCGCTCGCCGTCCGCCGCCGCAGGGCCACGACGGGCCGCAGCAGGACGTTCCACGACGTCATCGACGTGACGTCGAAGCCGCCGCGCTCCAGCACCCCGCGCAGCGTGGTGCGGGTGTACCGGCGCACGTGGTCGACGGCGACGTCGTGCTCGGACCACAGGTGGGGGTCGGCCGGCACCGCGACGAGGAAGCGGCCCCCGGGGGCCAGGACCCGGTGCACCTCCTGCACCGCTGCGTCGTGGTCGAGGATGTGCTCGAGGACGTCGAAGGCGACGACGAGGTCGAGCGCAGCGTCGGCGACCGGCAGTGCCGTGGCGTCCGCCCGCAGCACCGCGAGTCCGCGCTCGGCCGCCACCTGCGCACCCTCCGCCCCGTACTCCAGGGCCGCGACCGACCAGCCGGCGGACCGCAGGACACGGGTGTTGCCACCCCCTGCCGCACCGATGTCCAGCGCCCGGCCGGGGGTGAGGCCGTCGATCATCCGACCGAGCAGGTGCCGCCGCTCGCGGTACCACCAGTGGGTGTCCTCGAGCGCCGCGAGCTTGCGGACCTCAGTGCCTTCCATGGCCGGTCATCCTGCCATCGACGGCGCTCAGGCCCGCACCTGCCCGTCGCCCTCGACGATCCACTTGGTCGTCGTCAGCTCGGGGAGGGCCATCGGCCCGCGGGCGTGCAGCTTCTGGGTCGAGATGCCGATCTCGGCGCCGAACCCGAACTCTCCCCCGTCGGTGAACCGCGTGGAGGCGTTCACCATGACCGCCGCCGCGTCGACCTCGGCCGTGAAGCGCCGCGCCGCCGCGCGGTCCTCGGTCACGATCGCCTCGGTGTGCCCCGACCCGTGCGCCCGGATGTGCTCCATGGCGGCGTCGAGGTCCGGCACGACCCGGACGGCCATCTCCAGCGCGAGGTACTCGGTGTCCCAGTCCGCGTCGGTGGCGTCGGTGTGGGGCACGCCCGCGGTCTCGGCCGCAGCGCCGGCGGCTGCGTCGGTGTGCAGCGCCACCCCGGCCCCGGCGAGCTCGGCCAGCACCTTGGGCAGGAAGTCTGCCGCCACCGCCTCGTGCACGAGGAGGGTCTCGGCGGCGTTGCAGACGCTGGGCCGGTGGGTCTTGGCGTTAACGGTGATCGCGAGCGCCTTGTCGAGGTCGGCGGCCGCGTCGACGTACACGTGCACGTTGCCCACGCCGGTCTCGATCACCGGCACGGTCGACTCGGTGACGACGGTCTGGATCAGTCCGGCGCCGCCACGCGGGATGATGAGGTCGACGAGTCCGCGGGCGGTGAGCAGGGCCCGGACGGCGTCCCGCCCACCCTCGAGCAGCGTCACGGCGTCGGCGGGCAGGCCCCGGGCCTCCAGGGTCGCACGCATCACCTCGACCAGCGCCCGGTTGGTCGACTCGGCCGCCGAGCCGCCCCGCAGGATCACGGCGTTGCCGGACTTGAGCCCCAGGCCTGCCGCGTCGACCGTGACGTTGGGGCGCGCCTCGTAGACCATGCCGACGACACCCATGGGCACCCGGACCTGGCGGATCTGCAGCCCGTTCGCGAGCGTCGACCCGCGCACGACCTCACCCACCGGGTCCGGGAGGGCGGCGACGTCCCGCAGCGCCTGGGCGACGCCGTGGACCCGGCGCTCGTCGAGCGCGAGCCGGTCGAGCAGGCCCTGCGCCATGCCGGCGTCCCGTCCGCGGGCCAGGTCCTCCGCGTTGGCCGCGACGACGTCGGGCGCGGCAGCCTCGAGTGCGTCGGCCATCGCGTGCAGCGCGGCGTCCTTGTCGGCGCGCGAGAGCAGTGCGAGGCGTCGCGAGGCCTCGCGGGCGGCGCGCGCAGCCGTCGCCACCTGCTCGACGGCGCTGGGGTCGATCTCGGCCATGCCCCCAGCGTATGCCGGGTGCCCGCCCCCGGAGGATGGCGTCCGCATGCGGGGCACGGGGTGGCTCGCCCCGGCGGCTGGTTGAATGGCTCGGGTGAGCATCCTGTCGATCCAGTCCTCGGTCGCCTACGGCCACGTCGGCAACTCCGCGGCCGTCTTCCCGCTCCAGCGGCTCGGCGTCGAGGTCTGGCCCGTGCACACCGTGCACTTCTCCAACCACACCGGCTACGGCGAGTGGCGGGGACCGCTGCTGCCGGCCGACGACGTCCGCGCCGTGATCCGTGGGGTCGAGGAGCGCGGCGCGTTCCCGGCGGTGGACGCGGTGCTGTCGGGCTACCAGGGCGGCGAGGACATCGGGGACGTCATCCTCGAGGCGGTCGAGCGGGTCAAGGCGGCCAACCCGGACGCCATCTACGCGTGCGACCCGGTCATGGGCAACGCCCGGAGCGGCTGCTTCGTGCACCCCGCCATCCCGGTCCTGCTCCGCGAGAAGGTCGTGCCGCGGGCCGACCTGATCACGCCCAACCAGTTCGAGCTCGGCTTCCTCACCGGGACCGAGCCCCGGACGTTCGAGGAGACCCTGGCGTCGGTCGACCTCGCCCGGGACATGGGGCCCTCGACCGTCCTGGTCACCAGCGTCGAGCGCCCGGACGCCCCGGCCGACACCATCGAGATGATGGCGGCCACCGACGGCGGGGCCTGGGTCGTCCAGACGCCGCGGCTGCCGATGAAGGCCAACGGCTCCGGCGACGTCACGGCCGCCCTGTTCACCGCACACCTGCTCGAGACCGGGGACCCCGCCGTCGCGCTGGCCCGGACCGCGAGCAGCGTCTTCGACCTGCTCAGCACGACGCTGGAGTCCGGCGAGCGCGAGCTGCAGCTCGTGCAGTCCCAGGACGCGATCGCCAGCCCGCGCCTGCAGTTCGAGGTGACGCAGGTCCGCTGAGGCAGCGGCCGCCATGACCCCAGGGCGCAGCCCCTCGCGCGCGGACACCGGCGGACGCCCGGCGCCGGGCCGGTCCACCCGGCGCCGGGGGCTGCTCGCCGCCGCGACCACGGTCCTGGCCCTCGTCGCCGCCTGCTCCGGTGGGTCGCCGCCCCAGGACGCGCCGAGCCGGCTCCGACCCTTCGACTCCTACCGGGTGCAGGGGCTGCAGGTGGTCGTGTCCTTCAGCGGCGTCCCCGACCGGCCGGGCCCCTGCGGCGCCGACTACCGGGCGCAGGCGAGCGAGACCGTCGACCGGGTGTACATCCGCGTCCGCGAGTACCCGCACGCCTCACCGGCCGGGGAGGTCGCCTGCCCCGCCATCGCCCAGGTGCGCACCACCTCCGTCACGCTGGCCCAGCCGCTCGGCAGCCGAGCCGTGGTCGACGGCGCGACCGGCGAGATCGTCCTGCAGCCGCGCCCGACGACGCCGACCTCTCCCTGACGACCGCCAGCTGACGGCTCAGAGCACGACGAGGTCGTCGCGGTGGACGACCTCCCGCTCGTACCCCGGCCCCAGGTCCTTGGCCAGGGCGTGGGTGGAGCGGCCCAGCATGCCCGGCAGCTCGGCGGAGGTGTAGTTGACCAACCCGCGGGCCACCGGCTCCCCCTCGAGCGTGCACAGGTCGACGGGGTCGCCGTCGACGAAGGTGCCCTCGACGGCGGAGATGCCTGCGGGTAGCAGCGACCGGCGGTGCTCGGTGATCGCACGGACGGCGCCGGGGTCGAGCAGCAGCCTGCCGCGGGGCGTCGTGGCGTGTGCGAGCCAGAGCCGGCGCGAGGTGTGCCGCGAGCCGCCACCCGGGGCGAACACGGTGCCGACGTCCTCTCCCGCGAGGGCGTGAGCGGCCTGGGCCGCGCTGGTCAGCACCGTCGTGATGCCGGCGGCGTTGGCGATCGTGGCGGCCTCGACCTTGGTGACCATCCCACCGCTGCCGACGGAGGAGCCGGTGCCGCCGATGGTGAGGTCCTCCAGCCCGCGGCCGCCGACGACCGCGGGCACGCGCTGGGCCCCAGGGGAGCTCGGCGGCCCGTCGTAGAGCGCGTCGACGTCGGTGAGCAGCAGC
This sequence comes from Pedococcus sp. NPDC057267, assembly GCF_042668795.1. Taxonomy (NCBI): domain Bacteria; kingdom Bacillati; phylum Actinomycetota; class Actinomycetes; order Micrococcales; family Intrasporangiaceae; genus Pedococcus; species Pedococcus sp. NPDC057267. Next base: position 41,241 of record NZ_JBHUYG010000025.1, read on the forward strand.
AGCCCGTCGGCCTGGACGAGGTGGGCCACCAGGGCCGCGAGCCGGTCGTTGTCGCCGAACCGGATCTCCTGGGTGGCCACCGTGTCGTTCTCGTTGACGATGGGCACGATGCCCAGCTCGAGCAGCCGGTCGAGGGTGCGCTTGGCGTTGGTGAAGTGGGTGCGCCGGGTCACGTCGTCGACGGTGAGGAGCACCTGCCCGACCGTGAGCCCGTGGGCACCGAAGGCGCGCTGGTATGCCGCGACGAGGGCGCCCTGCCCCACGCTCGCCGCCGCCTGCTGCGTGGCGAGGTCCCGGGGGCGGCGGGCCAGCCCCAGGGGCGCGATGCCCGCGGCGATCGCGCCCGAGGAGACCAGGACGACCTGCTGCCCCGCCAGCCGACGGGCGGCCAGGATGTCGACCAGCGCCAGGAGGCGCGCCTCGTCGAGGGAGCCGCCCGAGGGGTCGGTCAGCGAGGAGGAGCCGATCTTGACCACGAGCCGGCGCGCCTCGGGCACGGCGCGCCGGTGGTCGACGCGGCTCATTCCTCGTCGTCCTCGTCCCGTGCAGTCGCCCAGTGGCCGGCCCGGCGCTCGGCCGCGAGCTCGTCCCGGGCGGCGGACTTCGCCGCCTTGCGCGCGGCATACTCCTCGCGCTTGGCGCCACGGGTCGGGCGCGAGGCCTCCTCGAGGCGCAGGTCGGTGCCACGGGCGCCGAGCAGCTCCGCGCCGGCCGCCATCGTGGGCTCCCAGTCGAAGACGACGGCGTTGTCGGCCGGGCCGATGAGCACGGTCGCACCGGCGACGGCCCCGGCCTTGAACAGCGCCTCCTCGACGCCGAGCCGGCCGAGCCGGTCGGCGAGGTACCCGACGGCCTCGTCGTTGCTGAAGTCGGTCTGGCGGACCCAGCGCGTGGGCCGCTCGCCCTCGATCCGGAACACCTCGCCGTCGGCGGTCTGCTCGCGCACGACGCGGAAGCCGCTGTCGTCGACCGCCTTCGGGCGCAGGACGATCCGCTGCGGCACCGCGGCCGCCGCCTCGACCTCCTTGCGCGCCGCGGCGACGTGCCGCGCCATCGCGAAGGTCAGCTCGCGCAGGCCGGTGTGGGCCACCGCGGAGACGACGAACACCTCCAGGCCTCGCGCCTCGAGGTCGGGCCGCACGAGCTCGGCGAGCTCCTGCGCCTCGGGCACGTCGGCCTTGTTGAGCACGACGATTCGGGTGCGCTCGGCCAGCGGCCGGCCGCCGAGGGTCTGGTCGGGGACGTACTGGGCGAGCTCCTCCTCGATGACGTCGAGGTCGGTCATCGGGTCGCGGCCCGGCTCCAGCGTGGCGCAGTCGACCACGTGCACGAGGACCGAGCAGCGCTCGACGTGGCGCAGGAACTCCAGGCCGAGGCCCTTGCCCTGGCTGGCGCCGGGGATCAGCCCCGGGACGTCGGCGACGGTGAACCGCTGGTCGCCCGCCTGAACCACGCCGAGGTTGGGCACCAGGGTCGTGAACGGGTAGTCGGCGATCTTGGGCCGGGCGGCGGACAGCACCGACACGAGGGAGGACTTGCCGGCGGACGGGAAGCCGATGAGTGCGACGTCGGCGAGCGACTTGAGCTCGAGCACGATGTCGAGGACCTCGCCGGGCTCGCCCAGCAGGGCGAAGCCGGGGGCCTTGCGCCGCGGCGAGGCCAGCGCCTTGTTGCCCAGTCCGCCACGGCCGCCGCGGGCCACGACGAACGACGCGTCGGGGCCGACGAGGTCGGCCAGCACCTCGCCCGATCCGTCGGTGACGACCGTGCCCTCCGGCACGGGCAGCACGAGGTCGGCGCCGTCGGCGCCGTTGCGCTCGTCACCGGCACCGGGACGGCCGTTGTCGGCCTTGCGGTGGGGGTGGTGGTGGTAGTCGAGCAGCGTGGTGGCCTGCGGGTCGACCCGCAGCACCACGTCTCCCCCGCGGCCACCGTTGCCGCCGTCCGGCCCGCCGAGGGGCTTGAACTTCTCGCGGCGCACGGAGGCGACGCCGTGCCCACCGTCACCGGCGGCCACGTGCAGGACGACGCGGTCGACGAAGGTGGTCATGGCTTCTTCTCTCTGGTGGGGGTGGCGTCCCCGCCGAGTCTAGGAGGGGACGTGCGGAGGGGGCGGGCCCGTGT